>PIVL01000190.1 GCA_003354145.1 Paracoccaceae bacterium | reverse complement strand
TGCCAGGAATGAATAGACAGTGAAATCATACCACTCGATCACATTCCCGCTTGTTGCCGCGAACACTGTCCGGGGTGTCATCCGAGTCCTTGTGTGTTCCATAAACAGTGCGGCTCCTGAATGTAGCAATAGACGTATTTGAATGATACATTTTGCAATTCTGCAATCATTTATTAAAAATTGTGCCCCTCAGTTTTTGGCGAAAGCACCAGACAATTCGGTCGCGACACAAACTAAACTCAGATATTTCCTTCAAATGTCTTCGAGATCGCGCGCCCGCAGAACGTGCTTTGGATTGGCACTAAAGATGTGTCACAAACCACCTCACAATCAGTATTTCACTTCCCTCCCCCTCTGGACGCCCCGGCAACTAATCCCTATATATTCGCTCAGGAACAACCCCGAGGCCCAGATGACCCATTCGCCCGAACCGCTTGAAGGTGCGCCGCTGATCGCGCCCTCCTCAACCAACCATCCAATGTATGAGCAGGTGGTCTCTGCCTGCCAATCGGTCTATGACCCGGAAATTCCGGTCAATATCTATGAACTCGGGCTGATCTATACCATTGATATCAACGACGAAAACGAAGTTAACGTCCTCATGAGCCTCACCGCACCCGGCTGCCCCGTCGCTGGCGAAATGCCCGGATGGGTTGCCGATGCGATAGAACCCCTGCCCGGCATCAAACAGGTCAATGTTGAGCTAATATGGGAGCCGCCTTGGGGCATGGAAATGATGTCTGACGAAGCGCGTCTTGAATTGGGCTTTATGTAACCCCTTGAGCCAGACCGGTCGCGGTCTTAGATTAAGATCAAAGGAGACGCCCAAATGTTTGGTATTCCCGGCAAACAAGCCGTCACAATGACCCCGCGCGCAGCATCCCAAATCGCCCGCCTGATGGATAAAGACGGCCATTCCGGCCTGCGCATCGGCGTCAAAAAAGGTGGCTGTGCGGGCATGGAATACACCATGGAATATGTCACCGAAACCGACCCCCATGATGAAGTCGTGGAACAGGACGGCGCACGTGTGATGATCGCGCCAATGGCGCAGATGTTCCTGTTTGGCACAGAAATCGACTATGAGGTGGCGTTGCTGGAATCCGGGTTCAAGTTCAACAATCCAAACGTTTCCGAGGCCTGTGGCTGTGGTGAATCAATCAAATTTGATAGTAATTTGACGCCACAAACATGAGCGTTTGAAAGAACAAAACGAGTCTGTTGGCCCTATGCCAAAAGTGCAACTTGTCATGCCGCCGCGTTCACTGCATCACCCGAAATTGATACCATAACAGGAGCCGCCCCATGCGCAGAAAACTCGCCGCCGGAAACTGGAAGATGAATGGTACGGGCGCCTCTCTGGACGAACTGACCACACTGGCCAGGGCGCATCCTACCCCGACCTCAGATATCCTCATCTGCCCGCCCGCGACTCTGATCCACAGTGCTGTGAAAGTTGCGTCTGACACGGCCATTCATATCGGTGGTCAGGACTGCCACGCAGATCAGAAAGGCGCCCATACCGGGGACATCAGCGCGGAAATGATAAAGGATGCCGGGGCCACATACGTCATCGTTGGCCATTCCGAACGCCGTCAAGACCACAATGAGCAAAATGAAAACGTCCGCGCCAAGGCCCGAATTGCTATGGATACGGGCCTGACCACTATTGTTTGCCTTGGCGAGAGCCTGACCGAACGCGAGGCCGCCAACACTCTGGATATCACTGGTGGGCAACTGTCCGGCTCGGTCCCGGATGCGGCCACTGGCCACAACCTGGTGATCGCATATGAACCGATCTGGGCCATAGGCACCGGCATGGTGCCTTCGCTTGGCCAAATCGGTGAAGTGCATGATTTCATCCGCGCCCGGCTTGAGCGCCGCTTTGGGCCCGGAGTTGGGCGGTCTGTGCGTATTCTGTATGGTGGCTCGGTCAATCCGGGCAACGCGGCCGACATTTTTGACGTGCCCAATGTCGATGGGGCATTGGTTGGTGGCGCCAGCCTGAAATCTGCGGATTTCTCGGCGATCATCACAGCCCTTGAGGCTAGCATCTAATATCCTTTCGCCAAAACGCCGCCCTGATTAAAAGGCGGCGCTTTGCAGTTTGGATAATCTAAAACGCGCGGAAGCGCTCTACTTGGTTATGATTTCCGGTCCCATCAACGCGTTCGGGATCATCGTGCTCAGCCATGGGATATATGTCACCAGAATCAGGAACACGAACAACACCACCAAAAACGGCAGGGCTGCGCGGACTACAGACATCATCGGCATCCCCGCCACGCCCGAAGTCACAAACAGGTTCAAGCCAACCGGCGGCGTAATCATCCCGATTTCCATGTTTACCACCATGATGATACCCAGATGGATCGGATCAATGCCCAACTCTATCGCAATCGGGAACACCAAAGGGGCGACAATGACCAGCAAGCCGGAAGGCTCCATGAATTGACCACCGATCAGCAAGATCACATTGACCATGACCAAAAACATCACCGACCCAAACCCGGCAGACAACATGGCGCTGGCAATGGTTTGTGGCACCTGCTCATCGGTCAGCACATGTTTCAGGATCAGCGCATTGGCAATGACAAACATCAACGTAACCGTCAGCTTGCCTGCGTCCAGCAATGCCCGTTTGGTATCGTGGTGAAACCACACAGTCAGCAAGGCCACAGGGGCTTTAAACACTGATCGTTTTGCGCGGTTTTCGGTTTCAGCCAAAGGCCCCATATCGCGATAGACAAACGTCGCCACAAGGAACGCATAAACCGACGCCACTGCAGCTGCCTCGGTAGGGGTGAAAATCGCACCTTCCTTGTAAATCCCCAATTCGGGCGAATACCACGGATAACCGTATATCCCGACCATGATGATCACGATCAGAAACAGCCCCCAGAACGCGTCGCGAAACGACAATCCAATCTCGCGCCAGCCTGCCCATTCACCTTTGGGCATGTTCTTGAAGCGTGCGATCACATAGATCGTCACCATCAGCATCAGCCCGGCCAAAAGTCCCGGAATGATCCCCGCAAGGAACATCCGACCCACCGACACATCAACCGACGCCGCATAAACCACCATCACAATCGACGGCGGGATCAGAATGCCCAATGTGCCCGCGTTACAGATTACCCCGGCTGCGAATTCCTTGGTATAGCCCGCTTGGCGCATCGCTGCGATGACGATGGAACCGATAGCCACCACCGTTGCCGGAGACGAACCGGAAAGGGCGGCAAACATCATACAGGCAAAGACACCGGCGATCGCCAGACCACCCTGAAAATGGCCCACGCATGCAATTGAGAACCGGATGATCCGCTGCGCTACCCCACCAGTAGACATGAAGGTCGAGGCCAGAATGAAAAACGGAATGGCCAGCAAAGTGAAATGCCCCTCAAAGGCTTCAAACAATGTGCCTGCAACCGACGCCAGTGAACTGTCAGAATAGACCAGCAGAAAGATCGTCGAACTCAGGCCCAAAGACACCGCAATCGGCACCCCGATCAGCATAAAGCCGATCACCATCGTGAAGAGAAGTAAGACGTCCATTATTCGTCCTCCGTGGCGCGCGCACGCGCCTCTTCTATTTCGTCTTCGACTTCGTGACTGGCGACTATCCGGTCGGTTTTGCCACGCCAAATCTGCCCGGCGACCTGAGCAAAGCGGTAAACCAGCAGCGCCATCGACAGAGGCAACACCAGATAAGGCACAATTTTTGGAACCTTTTCATACTCATCGCCGTAGTTGATCAGCGGCTCAAGCCAGCTTAGCCAGGCCACCATTGGCACATCTTGCACCTCATAAAAGCTCTGGCTGCGTGCCTTCATATCAAACCCGGTGGGAAACCAGCGACCAGACGTTGGTGGCAGATCAGCAAACACCGCCCAGTAATCATAAGCGCCTTTGAGCATCAGCAAGGAAAACACCAGGCAGGCAGCGACCGAGATCAGCGCCAAAACGCGCCTTGGTCTGGGGGGAAGAAGGTTAACGATTGCATCGACGCCCAAATGAGAATGGGTTTTAACAGCATAGGATGCCCCCAGCAGCACCAACCAGGCAAACAGGAAAACTGTTAGTTCAAGCGCCCATAATATATTGGAATTAAACCCAAATCGCGCGATAACATTGGCGAATGTTATTATTGTCATAAGACCCAAAAGCACGGCAATTGCCGTCTCTTCGATATCATTTACCACCTTGCCGATCATATCCCCACCCCCGAGTTCGTTTTAAAAAAGACGGGCCAAAAAATGGCCCGCCCCTAAAGTGTTTGCAATCACACACTGATCTACATGCCCGAATTGATCGCCTGAGCCGCGTCAATCTTGTCCTGGCCCACATCACCAGCAAACTTCGCCCAAACCGGCATCATGGTATCAACCCATGCCTGACGCTGATCTGCGTTCAACTCAACAATGGTGCCACCAGCGTCCAGAATGGCCTGACGGGCAGCTTCGTTCACGGCAAAGGCTTCGGCATTGCGCATTTCTGTGACTTCGCCCAGAATGGTCAGGAACTGGTCCCGCACAGCCGGGTCAAGGCTATCAAGCCAGTCAACCGAGGTCACAACCAGATAATCGATGATACCGTGGTTGGTTTCGGTTGTACCGTCCTGCACTTCAAAGAACTTTTTGCCATAGATATTGGACCAGGTGTTTTCCTGACCATCCACAACACCCTGTTGCAGCGCACCGTACACTTCGGAAAACGCCATTTTCTGAGGGGAACCACCAATGGCTTCCATCTGAGCGACCAGAACGTCAGACGATTGCACCCGGAATTTCAGGCCATTGGCGTCGGTTGGCTCGATCAGCGGCTTGTTGGCAGACATCTGCTTCATGCCATTGTGCCAGAATGCCAGACCCTGCAGGCCACGGCGCTGCATGCTGTCCAGCAATGCCTGACCATCGGCGCTTGCCTGAAACGTATCCACGGCTTCGATGTTCTTGAACATGAATGGCAGATCAAACAGACGGAACTGTTTGGTGAATTTTTCAAACTTGGACAGCGACGGAGCGGCCAGTTGCACGTCACCCTGCAACATCGCCTCAAGCACTTTGTTGTCATTATAAAGTGTCGAGTTTGGGTACACTTCTATGCACATCACACCCTGCATCTCGTCATTGACGCGCTGTTCCAACAGACTGGCAGCGATGCCTTTAGGGTGTTTGTCGGTGTTGGTCACATGAGCGAACTTGACGACAATTTCGCCATCATCGCACGCAGCAAAACCAGCCGTCGCGGTAACGCCAAGCGTCAAGGCCATTGCGGCAGTTGTCAGGAATTTCATCGGTTTCTCCTCCCGAAAGTTCATATTCTTTGGGCACAGCCCCACTCGCGCCGGGATTCGGCGCGCTGAGACAAGTGAAGCGGATCATACAGGTTCGCTCAATCTTTTGTGATAGCCGTAGTCAAAAAACTGTTTACCCAAGTGTTTTTAGTGCCTTAGAAGATGTTTCTAATCTATAGATTTTCACCACTATGCGAGTTTGTGCGATTCTTCGCACAACCCGATTCGCCACCTGTGCGGAATTCCGCACAGTTTATCCGCGAAAGGCCTCGGGGCGAATTCCATAGCGAGTCAGTTTATCATAAAAAGTCTTACGCGGCAGTTTCAACGCCTTTGCCGCTTCGCTGGCCTGGCCACCCGAGCGCCGAAGCGCCGCTTCGAGCAGCGATTGTTCAACCTGCGCCATGCGTTCGGCCAGCCCAATTTCACTCCCGTCGCCCAAGTCTTCCTGAATTCCCAAAGCAAAGCGCATGGCATCTGACATCAGCCCGCGTGCATTGCCGGGCCAGTCCTGCGCCATCAATCCGGCTATCACCTCGGGCGTAATGTCAGGCGCGCGCAATCCTGCCTGCTCGCTGGCCTGCGCCACATACTGACGAAACAACACCACAATATCTTCGGGACGTTCTGCCAGTGACGGAATCCGCACTGTCATCACCTGCAACCGGTAAAACAGATCAGCCATCACCTGCCCTTCTTGCAACGCCGCCGTATTGCCCGCGATCAGGCGTGCATCACACCCCGCATCAAGTGTTTCTGTCAAAGCAATCTGAGTGTCCGCACTCATCTGCGTCACTTCGTCGATGAACAATGAACCGCCAGTACTCGCATCAAGAGCATGTGCAAACGCGTCCCGATCCAGTCCCGCAGCAGCGCGTTTCTCAAATGGGCCATGCGCACGGGATGAACAAAGGTGGATGACTTCGGCCACTTTGGAAATACCGCTACCCGGCGGACCCGTTACCAAAACTTCGGTATCGACTCCGGCCACCCGGCGCACCTTTGCGCGCAGGTCATCCGACAAATCAGAGACACCAAATATCAGCCGCGCAGCAGGGTCACCCGCCTCACGCCGGGCCAGATCGGTCCGCGCATCAAGTGCCGCAATACGCACGGCCACTGCCCGGTTCAAAACCGCGACAAGATCACCGGGCGCACAGGGCTTTTCAAGAAAATCAAACGCTCCTTGTGCCATTGCCGATATCGCCATCGGAATGTCGCCTTCGCCGGTTAGCAACACCACCGGCAGCCCCTCATCCACATCACGCGCATAGGCCAGCAAGTGAAACCCATCACGCCCCGGCATCCGGATATCAGACAAGATCACCCCGGCAAATTCGCGGGTAATATGGTCCTTGGCAGCCACAAACGACCCCGCAGTGATCGCTGAAAACCCGGCTAAATCTAGTGTTTGTGCCAAAGCATCACGTATGGAGACATCATCATCAACCAACAAGACAGGCACTCTCATGCCGCCACCTCATCACGCCAGCGTTCTAGCAGTACAGTGAACAACGCCCCGCCCCCCGGCGCATTCTCACCGCGAATGTCTCCGCCAAAACTTTGCACGATACCATAGGAAATCGATAGACCAAGCCCCATGCCTTCGGATGTACCTACTTCTTTAGTAGTGTAAAACGGCTCAAACATCTTGTCAGGCATATCAATTCCCGGCCCCGTATCGCGCACCAGGATAGTCAGCTGCGTGCCATCCGATATTTCCAGGCTCAGAACCTTGCGGTCGCTGGCGACCATAGCATCCGCAGCATTGCTGACCAGATTGACAAACACTTGCCCCAGCCGCACCTCGCCGCCATGCACCCAGATCGGGTTGGCAGGTTTGTTATAATTTAGCTGAATCGCGTCCCGACGCAGCCTTGGCCCAGTCAATTCCAACACCGAATCCAATACCGCAACTATATCGACCCGCCCCGCCGCCTCGCTTTCCTGTCGCGCAAAGGCCCGAAGGTTCTTGATAATCCGCCCCATACGCAGAGCCAAATCGGAAATCCTTCCCAGATTATCGGCTGCAACTTCGGGTTTTCCCCGTTCAAGATATTGCGTGCCATTTTCAGCAAAAGACTGAATCGCCATCAATGGCTGATTCAGCTCATGACTGATGCCCGCACTCATCTGTCCAAGCGCCGAAAGCTTACCCGCCTGTACCAGATCCGCCTGCGCCTGTTTCAACGCCGCTTCTGCCTCTTGTCGTTCGGCCACTTCGCGACGCAGTTGTTCGTTGCTGGCCGACAGCGCGCGTGTGCGTTCCTTAACCCGGCTTTCCAATTTTAGATTGGCCAACGCAAGACTGCGCCGCCGTTCCGTCGCCAAATATAGCAACGCACCAAACGCCAGGCAGATCGCAAGCACGGCCGAGGCCTGCAGTGCTGCCAATCGCCGCGCAGGTCCAACACTGACCAAAACCTCTCCGCGCAAGCCAACGACAGGCAAATCCTGCTCTAGATGTAGTGCGCGTTTAGGTAAGTAGGGCCCCCACCCCAGTTGCCACACCTCGTGGTCTCCAAACTGTTGCACTTCAATCGGCCGCGGATCACCATTGGTCGGAATTAGCCCCGGACCCCCGTGAACCCTCCTCCAGAACAACAGCTCAGATCGGTTAGAGATAAACACCTGACCCAAGGTGTCGGTAAAAAACACCGCCGGGTTGCTACCTCGCCAATTCCATTCAACATCCTCAATATCCGCGACAATTATCAGCACGGCTTGCACATGCCCGTCGGCACCAAAGGCCGGTGCCGCATAGATAAAGGCCCGCAAACCCAACTCACCGACTAGCCCGTGATCACTACCAAGAGCGCCTTGCATCGCGCGCCGGAAATACCCGGTGTCGCTGACATCGCGCCCCAGCACCCCATGCGCCGCTGCCAACACAACACCGGAAGTATCTACATACATCACATCCAACGCCGCCGTTTTATCCGCGATCTCCAGCAACAGCGTTTGGGCCGCCAGCTGTCGGTCAGGATCCTGCGAACCGGTTAATCCCGGATGGTCCGCCGTCAACACCGCCAATTCCTGATAGCTTTGCAATTGAGTGCTTAGCCGGTCACTGGCAAGCGCAAGATCGCTCTGCGCGCGGCGTGCCAATTGATCCAGCGCCTGCCGATAGCCATAATGCCAGACCACTGCCGCCAAAGCTGCCACAACCAGCACAAAGGCCAGCACTATCCCCCGTCTTTGATAGCTTCTTTGATAGCTTCTTTGATCGTCTGATGTGGTCATATTGTCAGCTTACCAAACCAAGGCTTGCATTGACCAGAGAGCTTGGCATTTTAGCACCATGAAAACACTGCACCAATCCCCGATTGATCCGGCTTTTGTCCAAAACCCCTATCCGTTTTACGATGCTGCCCGCGGCGCCGGGCCTTTGCAGTATTGGGCCGACTACAACATGGTTGCCGCTTTCAGCTATGAAACCGTGCAAACCTTGCTCAAGGATCGCCGCTTTGGCCGCGAAATCCCTGCTGAAATGGCCACAACCGGCCCCGACCACCTCGCACCTTTTTACAAAGTCGAAGCCACCTCGATGCTGGATGCCGAGCCGCCACGCCACACCCGCCTGCGTTCTCTGATCTTGCGCGCCTTTACATCGCGCCAGATCACCGCAATGGCGCCAGATATCGCGGATCTCAGCCATCAGCTGATCGACGCCTTTCCAAATGGCCAATTCGATCTGCTGCCTGCCTATTGTAGTCAAATCCCGGTAATCGTTATCGCACGCATGCTTGGTGTGCCCGAAAACATGGCACCGCAATTGTTGCAATGGTCACACGATATGGTGGCGATGTATCAAGCCAGCCGCACCCGCGCG
>PIVL01000189.1 GCA_003354145.1 Paracoccaceae bacterium | reverse complement strand
ACCCGCACCTGCGCGCGCGAGGGTAAGATATGGGCGAACCACAGATCAATTTTGCCTGTGTCCAGATCATTCGTGGTCACGCCAATCTGTCGCTCTCCTGACAGACGGGCGTTAATGCGTGTTCGCCGATTTAGAGCGTAGGATTGAATTATATTGGCGCGGAAAAACCGGGCGTATTCTACGCCGCCATACCAGCTTTGGCCCAGATCAGCCCGAAACGCGTATTCCCCGCGTTTGGAGAAGTTAAAGCCCCGATGACCATATCCGAGAAAATATGAGGCAAAGGAAAAATCTGAGCTTTTGGCATCAGGGGCGATGGATTTGGCATCGCTTGATAATGTATATTCACGAATATCCAGTGAAAAGAATACATCATTGGCGTCGGTTGCTGTTTCCGAAAATCGATATCGGGTATCCACTCCTAATGAATATTCAATGCCCGACAAGGCCCGTGCCGTACCGCTAAGTTCGTATTCAACAGGTTCTCCGAACAACACCTCGGTCAGGCGGTAATTCAAAAACGACGACCGTGACGAAGACCCATTATTGATGTTTGAATCCGGAGTAATGGCAAATGAAATTCGGGTCGACCAGGGATTGCGCGACCGGACCCATTTGAAATCGCGAATTGCGCGCTGTTCCAGTTTGTCGGTTGGCGCCCTGTGAATAGCGCGGCGCAGCCAGATTTGGGAATAAGTACGTTTTCCTGCGGATGACTGGATTTGCGCCAGAACCATGGCGCTGGAATAGCGATGGGCATCTGTTTTTGACAGGGACCAGGCTGTGCGGCCTGACTTCAGAGCCTCGTCATAGCGCCCCAAATCCCGCAAGGCACGTGCCCGGATTAGATGGGCAAGGCGGTCATTCTCATCACGTGCAATAAGGGCATTGGCATAGGCCACCGCACGGCTGGGCGCTCCGGCGTGAAGTTCCGCAATCGCGGCTGCCCGCAACTGATCAGGGTTCAGCGATATTGTCGTATCAGCAATGGCGGCTCCGGTGAGAAAGGCCAATACTCCTATACCAAGGATCAGTCTTCTGGTTCTACTCCAGATGTCGCCCAACACTTGAGCTACCTACCGATAAACGATGAAGCCACTGGTTTCACGAGCGTCCCCGGCTGGATCAAGTGAGGTTTCCAAAACAACGATGCCAACGATTTCTCCGGCATTGTAATCATCGTTGTCAGCAACGATGGCGTAGTAATTCCCGCTTTCAAAGACTTGGCGTTCACCGTCTCCGTCGATATAATTACTATGCATTTCGCCAATAATTTCGCCGTTTTCGTCCATAGTGCCGTCAGAAATTGTAAATCTAGCCGTGGGAATAGAATTTAGGATAATTTCGTTTTCGGTCTCGATCCGGGCCAATACAGTATCGGTGATGTCAGTGCCGTTGATGTCATAAATCCGGCGATTTGTAATCTCTCCCTTTAACCCGCCGTAGAGTCCGGTATTTTGGTTGAAGTCTTCAAAATCGATGGCGACGTCAATGTCGCCAGTGGTATATTCAAGCCCACCTGCGCCATCGTAATCTCGCATGCCAGCGACAGTACCCGAGTAAGAAGCCTGACCCGTCGTTGGTAATGTTACCCCATTATTTCGTTGGTAAACAAACCCGCCAAAGCCATAATCCACGTAGGCTCCGGTGCGTACAATCGCGAATTGGGTGTTTGTTGATGTGCTGATACCATAAATCGCGCGATGCGAAAATTGATTGATGACGCTGCCAGTTGTTGGGTCCGTATACTGTGATGCTGCTTCGTATACCGCATATGGTCCAAGGCTACCGACCGCCACGCCTCGGGAATAGACGTTGTCACCATCAAACGCCAGATTGTCGACCGTAAATGTGTCATCCGTTGAGTTATATACGATACCTTCGGCCATTCCATCGCCAGGATGGCCAGTTGTTGGCTCGGACCGGAAAATACTGTCATCTGGCGTGGGTGATGTGGTGCCAGGAGGCAGATCGCGATCGCCGTCAATTCCAGACCCGTCATCACCGTCATCACCATCATCACCGTCATCACCATCATCACCGTCATCACCATCATCACCATCGTCAACATCGTCTGTCGTTTCGTCGTCAAATGGGTTGGTGCCGTCTCCACCGCAGGCGGCAAAAACGCTAAATACAGCGATTGCTAAGATAAATTTGTTCATGACTGCCTCGGGGTTTTGTATCTGATTTGGTTTTTCTGCAGAATTCGGTGATTGGTCTGGAAAGTCAACCAAGGATTGAAGATTGCTGGGAAACGCCGCCCAGTCATTGCGGATTTGCAATACTCTATATAGATGTTTCTCAAATCGACATTGCTAGATATAGTAGTCGTCGACTCATCTAGTAAAAAGGACCATCCGATGCCGCTGTCGCCCGAGCAACAAGCTGAAATTGATGAACTTCGCAGCAATCCGCAACCGACACTTCGCGCCGTCGCGCCGGGAATCGAGGCGCATTTATACAAAGCGCGCCAAGTGCTGGATCATGGATTTGTACGGGTTGTCGACTATATGGGGGACGATGCGGCGATTTGTCAGGCCGCACGGGTTTCCTATGGGCGCGGCACCAAGTCGGTACAAAATGACGAGGGTCTGATCCGCTATCTGATGCGACATTGGCATTCGACGCCATTTGAGATGTGCGAAATCAAACTGCATGTGAAACTGCCGGTGTTCGTTGCGCGTCAGTGGATCCGGCATCGCACCGCCAACGTCAATGAATACTCGGCCCGGTACTCGATTCTGGATCGCGAGTTTTACATTCCGGCCCCGGATCATGTGGCGGCGCAATCGGAAATCAACAATCAAGGCAGGGGGGCCGCACTTGAAGGCGAAGAGGCAGCGCGTGTTCTTGATATCCTCAAGTCAGATTCTGATCGTGCATATGATAATTACGAGGCGATGATTTCGCAGGATGATCAGCAGGGACTGGCGCGCGAACTGGCGCGCATGAACTTGCCTGCCAATATCTATACGCAATGGTATTGGAAGGTAGATCTGCACAACCTGTTTCATTTTTTGCGCTTACGGGCGGATTCTCATGCGCAATACGAAATCCGCGTCTATGCGGATGCGATCTGTGAGATGGTCGCCGACTGGGTGCCTTTCGCCTATCGCGCATTTTCGGACTATCAATTGGGCGGCGCACAGCTATCTGCCGCTGCACTTGATTGCGTGCAGCGCATGGTCAAAGGCGAGGCGGTAGCGCAGGAAAATTCTGGCATGTCCGCGCGGGAATGGCGCGAATTTCAAGAGACGGTCGGATCGTAACGAGAAAATCCTGCAAATGCGGCGCCCCGGAATTCATCGGGGCGACGCAAATATTTTTAGCTAAAGAGGTGTAATCGCAGACGCCATCTCGCGGCCATCGCGTCCTTCTTCGAGATCATAAGAAACTTTTTGATCATCAGCGAGCCCGGTCAGACCCGATTTTTCAACGGCTGAGATATGAACAAACACATCCTTGCCACCATCGTCGGGTGCGATAAATCCGTACCCTTTTGTTGTGTTAAACCATTTCACGGTGCCATTTGGCATAGTCCGCGCCTCCCTATATAACTAACCACTACCCCGACTAATTCCGAGGCTAATCCTGGAACAACAGAATTCACGAGCATCCGGCGCAGTGTGCCAAATGACCGATTCACGGTTGTTCCTGATTGTAGAATCGCACGGTCGGATCAAAAATCAAGCGCGGGAAACCGCGAATAACCTCTGTTGGGGCTATATTGTCGCAGATAAGGAACAATTTTGTGCAAATTTACGGTCTGAAGACTTGCGATACTTGCCATAAGGTAAGGAAATCATTGCCAATGGCAGATTTTGTTGATGTCAGAGAGAAAAAAGTCGCTTTTGATGTGCTTTCGGCAGGGCTTGCCCAATTTGGTGCCTCATTTTTGAACAAAAAGTCGACAACTTGGCGTGGGTTGACCGAAAACGAGAGATCACGTGAGCCTATTGAACTGTTGCGTGAACATCCGGCATTGATGAAACGTCCGCTGATTATTGATGGCAAAAAAATGTATCTGGGATGGGGCACTGACACGCGCGAGGCCCTTGGCGTCGCGTGATTGCCCACTTATGTGACAGTGATGAGCAGAGAGGACAAACATGCGCAACGCAGCACTTACATTGGGCATCATCGCCGGGATTATCGGTATGATGGTTGGTTTTTTTAGTTATGGTTATACTGTCGCCGTGCAGGAATTCGGTGAGATCGACGGTTTGGCCGAGCAGGTCTCCAACGTCAATCTGATCCGAAGCATGGCCGTTATCGCTCCGGTATTGGCAATTGCAGGCGGTGCAATGGCACGATCACGCGCACTTTGGGGCGGGGTTTTGCTGCTCCTGTCAGCGGCTGGCATGTATTATGCCTTTGGGATCGGGGTGTTTACCATATTCCCGATTGTCTTTGCGATGGTTGCCGGCGTGCTTGCAATTGCTGCGGGCAAACCGGACGAACCCAAGGCACATTTTTAGGTCAGCCGACCTATCAGCCGATCAACCGACAATGGGCCGGCGCCCTTAACAATGATGGTGACGAGCAAAGTGATCCAAAGCAGGCGCTGATCCATGATCAGGCTGCCTGAACTCACATCAAGCCATGCCCCCAGCGTCTTGGCGTCGGTCATGCCATGGCCATAGATGTCGGTCAGGCTTTGCATGATGATAAAACCGATCATTCCGATCGATGCAAGGCGGCTGAACAACCCGATCACGATTAACAACGGCAAGATGAATTCGGCCCACATGCCTGCGGTGGCTATCAACCAGTAATACACGCCCAGTTGCGAGGAATCATAGGACGCCGCCTCCATCGCTTTGGGGAAAATTTGCACATAAGCACCGTCTGAAGGGAAAAGAAATCCTGTGACACCTGATCCAAGCTTGGTCATTGCGGAATTCCAGAAATAGACCAGCAAAACAGCAGCAAAACCAAAACGTGCCAAAGTTGGCAACAGAAAGTCGGACGCGAGTTCAATTGTGCCGAACAGTTTATTGTGTAAAGAAATCAGGGTGTTCATCAGGCAATGTCTTTCTCGGTTAAAGAAATTACGGCACCGCCCTGCAACAAAATGGCAAGCGTGGCACCAAGATCGAATTCAGCGTAATGCCCAAGCGCGGCTTCATAGGATTGCGCGATGGTGTGCCCATCTAATAGCGCACGAATCCAAACAGCACCACCGGGTGGCAACAGCATTGGTTCGGGGTCAAATTCAGCACGTGTAATGACAACGTCTTGCGCGATGGGCTGCGGTTTGGGGGCGTCGGCAATGCTGTTGAAACGCCAAATGTCATAGATCGGCCAATCAGAGCGCAGAACTTCGACTGATGGGGCAAGCCCAATTACCGATGCCATCAGAGCCTCCGGCGCAAGCCCGGCAAGATCTTCCGGGTTGATGGGCTCTGAATCGCTGGCGTGGTAGGACCGGCGTATGGCCAGTTCCAGCCGCGCAATATCGGGCAGATATCCGAGGTGGGCCAGTTGCTCCATCCCGGCAAGGAATTCGGGAAATGCGCCGCCATAATGCATCATCAGAGGCGAAGACGGTGGGTGTTGACGCAGGAATATTCCGGCAAGCCCATCCATGTTCTGTGTGCCCAGCAGTTTGGTGATCACCGGGAACGCGCTGTGCATGGCCTCGGTCAGTGATACGGTGACGTTGTTGCGATAGACGTTGAACCGTGCATCTCCCTCAGCGCCATCGCTCAGCCCGTCAGGTATTGGGTGATCCGGGTCCAGCAGAGCCGTGCGAAACTGGGTTTGAGACACCTTCATGCGAGGACGCGAGACAAGGCCAGTTCGGCACGTGCGGCTTCGGTCTCAAGCACGGACCATTCGGGCACATCATTGTCCCATTCGATAAGTGCGGGTTTGGGGCCGGATTTGGCCAGTGTGTAATCCAACAACGCCCAGACCGGATCAACTATCTCGCGTCCGTGGCTGTCTATCAGCAATGGGGCCCCGTGATCGTCGTGATCTTCATCATGTCCGCCAAGGTGAATTTCGCCAACGCGATCAATCGGATAGGCGTCGATGTATTCCTGCGGCGAGAACCCAAGGTTGGTCGCCGAGACAAAAACGTTGTTCACATCCAGTAGCAGCCCACATCCGGTGCGCCGGGCAACTTCATCCAGAAATTCGGGCTCGCTGAGGGTGCTTTCGTCAAAAGACAGATAGCTGGACGGGTTTTCCAACAACATGGTGCGCCCGATTGCGTTTTGTAGCTGGTCGACATGATCGGCCACGCGGGTCAGCGTTTCGTCGGTGTAGGGCAGGGGCAAAAGGTCATTCAGAAATGCGCTGTCATGTGTCGACCATGCCAGATGTTCGGAAAAGCTGGCTGGGTTCAACCAATCGACAAGGTGCTTCAATCGCGCCAGATGATCGGGGTCAAGCTGGCCTTCGCCACCGATAGACAGGCCCACACCATGGACCGAAATCGCAAAGCGCTCGGCCAGATGGCGCAGCTGCGCAAGCGGACGACCGCCGTCTCCCATATAGTTCTCAGCGTGGATTTCCAGCCATTCAACGCTGCCTGAATCAGATGTAATATCGCTAAAATGCTGAGGTTTATAGCCTACCCCCGGTGCTGCGGGCAGGTGATCAAAGTGATGTGTCGCATCCAGCATGGCGAACCTGAGATTATGGAAGTGTTAACTGAAATGGACGGGCCTCGAACTGGCCCGTCGTGGTGATCCAAGGCCTATGCAGGCAAGTCGCGATCAATTGCTTCCAGCGAACCCATGCGGGCTTTGCCATCGGCCATAGCTGGCAGTTCCATGGTTGTGCAGGTGCCAGCGTCAACCAGTTTCCAGGCGTTACCCTGATAATCAACCGACGCAGTACCGGCGCAAGTTGTGCCCGGACCCGCGGCGCAATCGTTCTGGCCTGCCATGGAAACGCCATAGCATTTCTCTTTGGACTGAGCGCTTGCTGGGGTTGTGTGGGCGGCCATTGTTGCGGCGACAACGCCTGCAACTGCGAATGTTTTCATTGTGATAGACATCTCATAAATCCCTTTGGTTTGATGTTTAAGTGTCATGTAGCGACACCCAAACTCTAGCTAACCTTAACCGGTTTTGTGAATTCACGAGCCTGTGTGTCACGCCCCTGTTAAGCCGCGTTATTACGGGGGTTTTATTAAAGTACTGAAAAGGCTTGAGTAATTACAAAATGTTTCAATCCGGCCTGAAAAAACAGGCCGGACTTGGTGCGGTTTTTCGCCGAATGTTACAAAAGGTCGGGCGGTGTTGCCTCGCGTCCCAAGGCGATTATTACATCGCTCAGGGGCTCGACAGTGGATTGCTTCTGTCCAAGACGGCGCACCGAAACGGTATTGTTTTCCACTTCTCGGCCACCAACGGCCAGTATGACCGGAACTTTGCCCACCGAATGTTCGCGAACCTTATAGTTGATTTTCTCGTTGCGAATATCAGCTTCGGCACGGACACCTGCGGCTTGCAGATCAGCGACGACTTTGGCGACATATTCATCCGCTTCCGAGGTGATCGACGCGACAACAACCTGACGTGGTGCCAGCCAGAAGGGTAACTTACCCGCATGGGTTTCGATCAGAATACCGATGAACCGCTCAAAACTGCCCAAAGTCGCCCGGTGCAGCATATAAGGCCGGAGTTTGGCCCCGTTTTCGTCGATATATTTCGCGCCAAGACGTTCTGGCAGGTTCGGATCTACCTGAAAAGTGCCGCATTGCCAGACCCTTCCAATGGCATCGGACAGTTTGAAATCCAATTTCGGACCATAAAACGCGCCTTCGCCCGGATCCAGCGTATAGGCATTTCCGGTGGCCTTGATGGCATTTTCCAGCGCGGCCTCGACGTGATCCCAGCTTTCTTCTGTACCAACACGTTTTTCGGGCCGCGTGGCGAACATGATTTCGAACTTATCAAATCCAAGGTCTTTGTAGACAGATGTCAGAAATTCGATGAATTTGGCGCATTCCGCTTCGATCTGGTCTTCGGTGCAGAAAATATGCGCATCATCCTGTGTAAACCCGCGCACCCGCATGATGCCATGCAACGCGCCTGAGGGTTCATAACGGTTGCACGATCCGAACTCGGCCATGCGCAAGGGCAAGTCGCGATAGGACTTCAGGCCCTGGTTATAGATTTGCACATGACAGGGACAGTTCATCGGCTTCAGGGCGTTGATAGCCTTTTCGCGGGCGTGTTCCTCGTCCACTTCGACGATGAACATATGTTCCTGATATTTGTCCCAATGTCCTGAGGCGACCCACAATTTGCGGTCGACAACTTGTGGCGTGTTCACCTCGAAATAGCCACCAGCCTTTTGTTTGCGCCGCATATAATCTTGCAGTTCGGTATAGATGGTCCAGCCATTTGGATGCCAGAAAACCTGCCCCGGGGCCTCTTCCTGCATGTGATACAGGTCCATTTCACGCCCCAACTTGCGGTGGTCGCGTTTGGCGGCCTCTTCCAGCATGTGCAGATGCGCCTTGAGCTTTTCTTTGCCGGTGAATGCAACACCATAAATCCGCTGCAACATGGCGCGGTTGCTGTCGCCGCGCCAATAGGCACCGGCAATCGACATCAGCTTGAACGAGTCACCAGGCAACTGCCCAGTATGCTGCAAATGCGGACCGCGGCACAGATCCTGCCAGTCACCATGCCAATACATGCGCAGCGGCTCATCGCCGGGAATGGCCTCGATCAGTTCTACTTTATAAGGCTCACTATTATCGGCGTAGAACTGGACAGCGCGGGCGCGGTCCCAGATTTCAGTGCGCACAGCGTCGCGTTTGTTGATGATCTCTTTCATCTTTTTCTCGATCAACCCCAGATCTTCCGGAGTGAACGGTTCAGAGCGGTCGAAATCGTAATACCAACCATGTTCGACCACCGGGCCAATAGTGACCTTGGTGTCGGGCCAGATTTCCTGCACCGCGCGTGCCATGACATGCGCCAGATCGTGGCGGATAAGTTCGTTTGCCTGAACTTCGTCTTTCATGGTGTGGATGGCGATAGAACTATCCGCATCAATCGGCCAGGCCAGATCCCAATGCTGATCGTTGACTGTGGCGCTGATCGCCTTTTTGCCAAGCGAAGTTGAAATGCTGCTGGCCACTTCGGCGGCAGTTACGCCAGCGTCAAAGGATTT
>PIVL01000188.1 GCA_003354145.1 Paracoccaceae bacterium | reverse complement strand
TCCCGGGGTGAGTTGCTGGGCAGCGGTATAATGGTCATTCTTGGGTCGGTAGAGGTCGTTGACGTCACAGGCCCGGAACGGGCCGTTGGGGTCGGCGCGGTCTACGTAATTGCCAAAGGCCAGCGTGGGCAGAGTTTGGTCCGCCTCCCATGTGGCGGAAAACGCGGTTGTCCAGCGATCAGGCGAGGCGAAATGCAAATCCTCAAACAGGGAAAAAGTGCAATCAGGACCACCGCGCAGCAATTGGTTCTCGCCAACCCGCAGGATTACCAAGTCTTGCCGACCGTCACTGTCGATGTCCAGCGGATAGGCCCCGTTCACGCCGGTCAGTTTCAGCGCAGGCTGTGTATCTTGAACAAATTGAACCTTGTCTTGCGTCGACCGGTTGCGCAGCAAAATCGAAGCATTACTACCCCCGGCTGCGAACAGTTCTGGTAGCCCGTCACCATCACAATCAAAAGCGGCCAGCCCTCCGCCGACGAAATGTTCCCACCCGCCAGAGTAAATGTGCTCGGGTGCGTCCACAGCGCGAAACAGTGGATCAGCAGCGACAGGGAAGGCGAGGTTCAGAGAAATGAGCAGAAAAAAGTTAATCCGCATTTTCATTCAATCCAGACAATGCGATTTCTGACACGTTATCAAGAGCATAGGCTGCGGCTCCACGGGCCCACATCAGGTTGCCCCATTTGTGAATGACCACTTCGGGCGGGGCCTTGTCGATCTGCACAATGGATTTACGCATCTCGGCGATCACCGCGTCGGCGAACAAATGGTCAAACTGCATCTGTTCACCAGCCAGAATGATCAATTGCGGATCAAAGATGTTGACCAGATTGGCCAACCCCAGCGCAAACATTCTGCCTGCGCGATCAACAATGCTTTTGGCAGTGGCCTCACCTGCTTTGGCATTACTTAGCAACGCCTCGATTCTGGTGCCCGGATCGACGTTGGGGTCAGCACCGGGAACTGTCATCGCTTCGCGCAATAGCGCGTAATCGGCGACATAGGCCTCAAGACAGCCTCGCTGTCCACATCGACATAAGGCCCCGTCCAGATGCACCTTGGTATGGCCGAACTCAGCGCCACAGCCACGTGTACCCCGATAAAGTTCATTTCCGATGACCAGTCCCATGCCAACACCGCTTTCGATGGTCACAACAATGAAATCAGAATGTGCCTGACCCAGACCAAAGGTCTTCTCGGCAACAGCAACCAGATTGGCATCATTGTCTATGAAGGCGGGCAGGCCAAGCGTTTGGGTCAGCAGATTGCCGAACTCAACGTTGCGCTGCTTCAGCGAAGGCGACCAATACGCAAACCCTCGCGTTGCATCGACAATTCCGGCAATCCCGACGCCAACGCCGGATATGTCGCGTAAAGCAAAGCCAGCGGATTGCGCCAACTGGTCAACCGCATTTGATATGACATTTGCAAGTTCCTGCGCTTCAAATACGGCACGCGTCATCTCTGTTTCCAGCGTGCCGATCTGATTGCCCGAGAAATCCAGAAGAACTAAGGAAATCAGATTATTTGAAATCTTTGCTCCCACCACAAGATGCGACGCACCGTCAATTTTGAGATCAACACGGGGCCGCCCGCGGCGGCCTTCAGGTTCAGCCGATTCCCGCGGGACTTCTCTAATCAATCCGTTTTGCAAAAGCTCAGCGGTGATTGTCGTCACCGTTGCCCTGCTGATCCCGGTGAGTTCAGACAGTTCGATCCGAGGGATGGGGCCAGTTCTGCGAATTTGATCCAGCAGTTTTCTGCGGCCACTTTCACGTTGTTTATCAGGCATTTACGTAGCCTCTATCAGAGTCAGTGCACATGTATTGATGCCAAAAAATGTAGGAACCAAGCTCCACATACATGGCGGTCAGTAAAGAGTTTTGTCCAGACTATCCGATTTAATTTGATTTTCAAATTAAAATAGACCACCATCAGCAAACTTGCTTTGAGAATCCCATAATTCGCATAGCAACAATAGATTTGGAGGGAGAAAAAATGAAACTGTTTACAACCGCAGCGGCGATCATCACAGGTGTCGTCGTCGGCACAACCGCGATGGCCGCAGATATTATCGTTGGCGTTAGCTGGTCGAATTTTCAGGAAGAACGCTGGAAAACAGACGAAGCCGCCATAAAAGCCGAACTGGATAACTTGGGTGCAAAATACATCTCGGCGGACGCGCAAAGCTCGTCGTCCAAGCAATTGTCAGACGTTGAAAGCCTGATCGCTCAGGGTGCAAATGCACTGATCATTCTGGCGCAGGATGCACAGGCCGTTGGCCCAGCTGTTCAGGCTGCAGCGGACGAAGGTATCCCGGTTGTCGGTTATGACCGCCTGATCGAAGATCCGCGCGCATTCTATCTGACATTTGACAACGTCGAAGTTGGTCGGATGCAGGCACGTGCGGTTCTGGCAGCAGCCCCAACGGGTCGCTATGTCATGATCAAAGGTTCCCCAACCGATCCAAACGCAGATTTCCTGCGTGGTGGTCAGCAGGAAGTCATCCAGGCTGCACTTGACGCTGGTGACATCACCATCGTTGGCGAAGCCTATACCGATGGTTGGTTGCCTGCGAATGCCCAGCGTAACATGGAACAGATCCTGACGTCCGTCGACAACGGCGTTGATGCGGTTATCGCATCCAACGACGGCACTGCCGGTGGTGTTGTTGCTGCCTTGGCAGCGCAGGGCATGGACGGTATTCCGGTTTCCGGTCAGGACGGCGATCACGCTGCTTTGAACCGTGTAGCCAAGGGTACGCAGACCGTATCCGTCTGGAAAGACGCCCGCGCATTGGGCAAAGAGGCGGCTAAGATTGCTGTATCTCTGGCCAAAGGCACACAGATGACCGGCGTCATGGACTCGGTTTCCTGGACGTCACCAGGTGGCACAGATATGAACGCTGTTTTCCTGGCTCCAGTTCCGGTGACTCAGGATAATCTGGAAGACGTTGTCAAAGCCCGGTGGATCACAAAAGAAGCTTTGTGCCAGGGTGTTTCCAACGGCCCGGCACCTTGTAACTAAAGCCAGCGTTTCACGCTTGCTTTGAAAATCGCTCTGTTCCGACATATGATGTCGGGACAGAGATCACATAATTGACAGGACGCGTCATGGCTCATCCCGATACAGATTTGCCTCCGGTCCGAAATCGTAACCTGTTTCAGACACTTGATTTGGACGTTCGGCTGTTGGGCATGATTGCTGCCTTTGCTGTGCTGTGCATCGGGTTTGATCTGGTAACAGGCGGACGGTTTCTGACCCCGAGGAACATATTTAACCTGACCATTCAAACGGTCTCGGTTGCGATTATGGCCACCGGAATGGTGTTTGTCATTGTAACCCGCCACATTGACCTGTCGGTTGGTGCCTTGCTGGCCACCAGTTCCGCAGTGATGGCAATGGCACAAACACAATGGTTGCCGAACATGCTGGGGCTTGAACTGGGCAGCCCGCTGATCCCTTGGATCACCATTGCAACCGGATTGATTGTCGGCACATTGATCGGAGCATTTCCGGGTTATCTGGTCGGATACCTGATGATCCCGGCCTTTATCGTCACCCTTGGCGGATTGCTGGTCTGGCGCAATGTGGCCTGGTATATGACCAGCGGTCGTACCATCGGTCCATTGGACACGGCTTTCCTGAAATTTGGCGGTATCAACGGTACGCTTGGGGCCACTGGTTCGTGGATATTCGCGGCCTTAGCTGTGGCAGCCGCGCTTTATGGTCTCTATGCTACCCGACGCAATAAGCTGAAACATGGATTCTGGGTGAAACCGATGTGGGCTGAAGGTGTTATAGCCGCAATCATTTCCGGGACCATCCTGGGGTTTGTCGGAATTCTGACGGCCTACGAAGTTCCAGCCCGCAAACTAGCCCGCATGTTCGAAGCCAAAGACGAGGTGATGCCCGAAGGCTTTACGCTGTCATATGGCATCCCGTATTCGGTGCTTTTACTGATCTTTATCACCATCACCATGACACTCATGGCGAGTAAATCCCGCTTTGGCCGATACATATTTGCGACCGGCGGCAATCCTGAAGCAACTGAACTGGCCGGGATCAACACCCGTTGGCTGACAGTCAAAATCTTTGGGCTGATGGGTTTGCTTTGTGCAATCTCGGCGGTTGTCGCATCTGCCCGTCTGACCAATCACACCAACGATATAGGCACGCTTGATGAATTGCGTGTCATAGCGGCGGCAGTGATCGGCGGAACAGCCCTGGCTGGCGGTATCGGCACCATTTATGGTGCAATTCTCGGGGCTTTGATCATGCAGTCGCTGCAATCGGGTATGGCTATGGTCGGCGTGGATGCACCACTGCAGAACATGGTTGTCGGCGCAGTTCTGGTTCTGGCCGTGCTGGTCGACATTGTTTATCGCAAAAAGACGGGGGCAGCATAATGACAACTCCTTTGGTAGATATGCGTGACATCTGCATCTCATTTGGCGGTGTTCATGCGGTAGATCACGTCAGCGTGGATTTGCACGCGGGTGAGGTTGTCGGATTGCTTGGCCACAATGGTGCCGGCAAATCGACATTGATCAAAATCCTGTCGGGTGCTTATCAGGCCGACAGCGGCGAAATTCGCATCGGCGGCGACAAAGTCGACATCACCAATCCGCGTGACGCACGCGCGCATAAGATCGAAACCATTTATCAGACACTGGCGCTGGCTGACAATCTGGACGCCTCCAGCAACCTGTTTCTGGGGCGTGAGCTAATCACTCGGTTTGGGCTTGTGGACGATGACGCGATGGAGGCCGAAACCCGCAAGATCATGGGCCGCCTGAACCCGAACTTCCAGAAATTCGCCGAACCTGTTTCCGCACTTTCTGGCGGGCAGCGACAGTCTGTGGCGATTGCCAGGGCGGTCTATTTCGATGCGCGCATCCTGATAATGGACGAGCCGATGGCCGCCCTTGGTCCGCATGAAACGCAGATGGTGGCCGAACTGATCGAGCAGCTGAAATCTGAAGGTATCGGCATATTCCTGATCAGTCACGACATCCATGACGTGATGGAACTTTGCGACCGGGCCAGTGTGATGAAAAACGGTAAATTGGTGGGCACTGTCGATGTCAACGACGTGACCGATGATGACTTGCTGAGCATGATTATTTTGGGCAAACAGCCCGGGGCCAAATCAGCCTAGATGGCGGCATGTGACAGGGGTAGCGAATGACCATTCTGGTTGCAGATGTTGGAGGAACGAACAGCCGCCTGGCGTTGGTTGTCGATGGCGTGCTGCAATCGGTAATGCGTTTTCCCAACAACGAATTCGAATCTTTCTATGACATTATCAGGCACTATCGCTCTAGGCATGATCTTGGCGAACTAAACGGTGCTTACCTGGCGATTGCCGGGCCCGTGACACCGACGCGGGCGCAGTTGACCAACTTGAACTGGCAGTTTGACACGGACAAGATTGCAGCGGCAATGCCAGGGTGCGGCCCCGTGCATCTGGTTAACGATCTGGTGGCGCTAGGCCATTCTCTGGCGGGTCTTCAAGTCGATCAATTATCGGTGGTCAAGCCCTCTGCGGGGGCGCAAACGAACAATCAGGCGCTGGTGCTTGGACTTGGTACCGGAGTCAATATTTGTCTGGTCAAGAATGCTGGCCCGGATCAAGCGCCAGTGGCGATCGAGGCCGAGCAAGGGCACGCCAGCCTGCCACAAAGCGTCTGGTCTGTTTTGCGGGATGAAGTTGGCGATGCGGCAGCGCAAATCAATACCACTGAGGAATTGTTCGCGGGGCGCGGTTTGTCGCGCTTGTATGGATTTGTCTCTGGTGGCAAGGATCGGCAAGGCGCCGAGATAGTTGCCGGTTATGGTCGTGACGAGCTTTCGACCCGTACAATTGATTTGTCGGCACAATTGCTTGGTTTATTTGCGCGCGAGATGGTGTTCCAGTATTTGCCATTAGGTGGAATTTACTTTGCCGGTAGTGTTGCGCGGGGTATTCTTGGAACCAATGCGCGTGCAAGCTTTCTTGAGGCGTTTGATGCTGCAGGGCCGTTTTCTGACTTGGTCGGACAGGTTCCGGTGGAAGTTATCACCGATGATGCTGCCGCATTAGTGGGTGTCGCGCGATATGCGAGCAATTTCTAGTTTAGGAGTTTCACGATGTCAGACGGTTTGTTTCGTTGGGGTATTATGTCAACAGCCAAGATCGGGCGAGAGCAAGTGTTGCCTGTCATCGCGGAATCTGAATCCAGCGTGATTCATGCCATTGCAAGCCGCAATGCCGAGAGGGCGCAAAAAGAGGCGATGCGCTGGTCGGCGGCGAGATCATTTGGCAGCTATGAAGCGTTATTGGCCGATCCGAATATTGACGGTGTCTACATTCCCTTGCCAACCTCGCAACACGCTGAATGGGCCATAAAGGCCGCCAATGCCGGTAAACATGTGTTATGCGAAAAACCGATTACACTGCAGGCAGATGATATTGACGCAATCATCGCTGCGCGTGATGCCAATGACGTGGTGCTAACCGAAGCGTTCATGGTCTGGTATCATCCGCAATGGCATAAGGTCCGCGATCTGATTTCGTCCGGCGCAATTGGCACCCTGCGTCATGTGACGGGTGCGTTTTCCTATCACAACATGGACAGCACCAACATGCGCAACCGGCCCGAGCTGGGCGGCGGGGCATTGCCCGATATTGGCGTCTATCCTGTCATCACAACATTGATGGCAACCGGAGGCACGGCAGGGGATGTGCGGTCGCAGGTGGTCTATTCGCCCGATTTTGGCACCGATATTTACGCCAAGGCCGATATTGCCTTTGATGGCTTCAACCTGACCTTCCACGTGGCAACACAAATGGCGCAACACCAGTCAATGCGGTTTTTTGGGGATCAGGGCTGGATTGACGTGACCGCACCGTTCAATGCCGGGTTATACGGCATGTCCGAGGTCATATTGCACAACCAAAACAACCAACACGAACAGGTGTTCCGGTTCTCGGGCAGCAAACAATATCTGACAGAGGTGGACGCCTTTGTCGCAGCTTGTTCAGGGGATAGGTCAGCTTTGTTCCCACTGGAAAAATCGCGTGAAGTCCAACAGATCATTGATGCGATATATGCGGCAGGTGGCCCGCGTCCCTAGCGTTTTACAGAAGACGTTCTGTTGACTATTGTCGCCCTAAATCGGTCGTTGTGCTACGCCCCAATTTATCCTTGCCTCAGGTATAAGCCGCGGCAGTATAGGTGGAAATATGAACGCGCCTTCTGCAAAGAAACCTTTGTCAGCAATGTCGTTTCTACGATCAGAGTCAGCCTTTGTGCTGGGTGTTATCGTCGTTGCGACTTTTCAGTTTGGTGGCGATGGCTGGCTTGTTGGGCTAAATGATTCCGTGTTGGCAGGCCTGATTTTTCTGGGTTTGTTTTCAACAGTTCTTTGGGCATCGTTCGGCGTTGTCAAACACGCGGACGCACTTGCCGAAATTCTAGGAGAACCGTTTGGCACGCTGATCCTGACATTGTCAGTCATCGGCATCGAGGTGTCGTTGATTGCTGCGGTCATGCTCACCGGGGAGTCTTCGCCGACGCTGGCCCGTGACACCATGTTTGCGATGCTGATGATTGTGCTGAACGGCCTGGTCGGCGCGTCGCTTTTGTTTGGCGGCCTGCGGCATGGCACTCAGGAATACAATCTCGAAGGCGCGCGGGCGTTTCTGGCGGTATTGCTGCCCTTGGCAGTACTGTCCTTGGTTTTGCCGGGATTTACTGTTTCGACACCAGATCTAAGCTATTCCCCCTTACAGGCCACGTTTTTCATCGTCGCGATAACCCTGCTGTATCTGGTTTTTCTTGGAGTTCAGACCGTCCGGCATCGTGGGTTTTTCAAACAACCGATAAACCCGGATCGGGCTGGGTATCCGGCTTTGGACCCTGCGGACGACCATCATCACGGCCCTCTGCGCGGCCTTGCGTATCATGCGGTGATGCTGGTGCTGACGTTGCTACCGATCATTTTGCTGTCCAAACGGGTCGCCAAGCTGGTCGACTACGGCATTGTTGAAATTGGCGCGCCAGCAGCGCTTGGCGGCGTACTGATTGCATTGTTGATCCTGACGCCGGAAAGTATGGCGGCCGTCAAGGCAGCAATTGCGAACCAGTTGCAGCGATGTGTGAACCTGCTTTTGGGCTCGGCCCTTGCGTCTATCGGCATGACCGTTCCGGCGGTTCTGCTGATCGGATTGATCATCGGGCAGCCGGTGCTGCTTGGGCTTGATAACGTGTCGCTTATTATGTTGTTGTTGACCCTGTTGGTCAGCACCATGACATTCGCAGGTTCGCGGACAAGCATTCTTCAGGGTGCGGTCCACATGGTGCTTTTCCTGGTTTATCTGATGCTGCTGTTTAGCCCATGATGCGGCTGGCAATTGGCTGATGTGTTCTCATCGGCCAATCGCATAGGCCTGCATCAATCGCGCCGACGCAGAGCCGTGCAACATTCCATTTGGGTCGCGACTGGCTGCGGTCAGTCGGCCCACCGACCATGGTTCTGGCACATCGACCAGATGCCCACGGGCGCGCAGGTCGGCGATAACCTCTTCGCCGAACCCCGGCTCGACCGTCAGATGACCGGGTTGCACATCATGCGGATAGAATGACGATTGGAAATGGGTGCTGTGAAACAGCGGCGCATCCATCGCTTGTTGTAGCTCCATGCCTCCGTGGATCAGGCGTAAAAGATAGACCAGTTGCCACTGATCCTGCTGATCGCCGCCGGGCGTGCCAAAACATAGATGCCCTCCATCTGGGCGGCGTGCAATTGACGGCGACAACGTTGTGCGCGGACGGCGGCCCGGCGCCAACGAGGTTGGAAGACCGTCCTCAAGCCAGAACATCTGCGCGCGCGAGTTCAACGCCATGCCCAGCCCCGGAACCACGGGCGAGGATTGCAGCCAACCGCCCGAAGGCGTGGCAGCGACCATGTTGCCCCAGCGGTCGATCACATCCAGATGCACGGTATCACCGCGTTTTTCGCGCAGATGCGCCATTGTCGGCTCGCCCAGTCCAATGCCGTCAGGCACTGCATAGTTGTGCGTTGCCCGTGCAATCGCTGCATCTGCCCAATGCTCGTGACCTTTAATGTGTCCGGGGCGCTGTTCAAGGGATGCAGAGTCG
>PIVL01000187.1 GCA_003354145.1 Paracoccaceae bacterium | reverse complement strand
TTTTTAAACGACTGAAAGCGTGATCTCAGGGTGCGATTGACATCATCACATTCAAAAATTTTACGACCTCTTGCGTGCTGTTATAATGGCACATCGACACCCGCACACAACGGTCCAAACCTAATGGGTTCAGTATGTTATCGGAGTAGTGATCCGCCTTGCGCAGATGGGTGCGAATACCTTGTTCGTTCAGCTGTTTCACCACGTCTACCGATGCAACACCATCGACATACAGCGAAACCAGACCTTCGCGTGCCGAGTTGTCATCGCCGCCAATTATATGAACGGACTTCATTTCGGCCAAACCAGGTAGGTTACCGGCGCCGTGGATCATGGCGTCAGTCAGCACCTTTTCCTGATCGTGAATCGCCTCACCCGCCGCGACGAATTTGGCACGGCGGTCTGTGCTGTCACTGACTTTACCGCCCAACCACTCAAAATAGGCGGTGACATCGCTTAGCGTGGCATAGGCGCCGGTATCACGGGTTCCCATTTCCCAGGCATCTGCAGGGCCATTGATAAGGCTGTTATGCGGCAAAGCTGTCAGCCGGTCGGAAATCCATGCCAGACCATAGCCATGACGTGAAAACATTTTGTAAGGCGAGATCACATAGCCATCGGCATCATACTCAGTCAGATCAATCCGCCCATGCGCCGCATGTTGAATGCCGTCTACGATGATTATGCAATTGGGCGCGACTTTGCGAATCTCGGAAACTATTGCGGCAACATCAACGCCCATGCCCGTCACGGGCGAGGTGTGCACGATGGTGGCGACCTGAGCCAGGGGCGTGACTTTGGCTGCATAGGCAGCCGCGGTAACGGTGCCGGTCGCGTCATCATGCTCAACCAACACATGGCTTTGGCGGGCAATCCCGGCCCAACGCACGCATGCACTGCGAGTTGCCGGGTGTTCCAGCGTAGAGCCCAGAACCTGACCGCCTTCGTCTGTGCCAAGGCAAGCGGTGGAAATCAGGCGAAACAGCAGTTCGGTGCCGCTTTCGCCCATAAAAAACTGACCATCTGTCGCGTTCATAAAGACGCGCATATCGTCTTTAGCGGTGTTGATCACGCGTACTAATTCATGACTGCCCGGATTGTCCCGCCCCTGATTGTCGGGGATCGCCGCATAGCTTTGCGAACTTGTCACAACCGAATTTAGCGTCAACGCGCCGCCAGCATTTTCAAAGAAAACGCGCGGTCCCTGTTGCGGGCACGTGTCGATTTGGGCAAATTTTGCCCGTATTTCAGAAAGCAATTCATCAGATATTTGGGGCATCAGCAGTCCATCAATCAAACAAGGTATTGGATCCGGTTGTTGACCTACCCTGTGGCGCGCAGACAATCACGTAGAAAATTCGGTTAGTGCCGAATTGGGGAAATTTCTTGAGATCCAAATGGCCAAAACCTGATCCCAGAAAGTCAAACAGCCCGGACAATTCAATTAATGTTGTCACAAATATCGAATGAGCCTAATCTGTTGCGAATGCCCCATTTTGCTGACAATTGAATTTCCAACTTTTTGGGTATGCCCGGATGCGCCAGAACGTCTTTTGCCCACAAGTTGCAACGCTGTTATTGGCAGCTACGATACTGCTACAGCCTGATGTTGCAATCGCACAAGTTTCTGACAATGCTCAGGAAATAGAGGATCCAAGCGATGCGCAAAACTGGTCAAAAAACTGGTCAGAGAGCTGGAAGGATCGAAGGGCGTGGGTAAGCTCAACAAAGCAAAGACTGACACATTGGCAAATATCAGAAAATAGTTTGCTGACGTTTTACGGGCAGATCAACATCGGCCAGCTGGATTATTATGATGGGTTTGATCATCATACCGAAGTACGCGACAACCCGAATTCTGCGAGCCGCGTCGGGCTGAAATTGGAAACCGATCTGGCCGACGACAAAAGCCTGTTCCTTAACATCGAAACCGCAGTTCCAAAGTCTATAGTTAGTCGGTTTGATGATAACCCAAATGACGCCGGGAACGACAACCAATGGGATAAATCTATGCTGCGAAAAGCCGAAGGGCGATTGGCGATTCCTGAAGTTGGATATATTTCATTCGGACAGGGGAGTATGGCCGCTGACGGAATTACCGAGTTCGACTTTTCCAAAACGACTCTTGTTGCCACAAATAGTGTTGGTGACACGGCCTCAGGTATTCCAGTCAGGCTTACCAGCGGTGCCGTTTCAAGCACAGACATTTCATCATTCTATCCAAACCTCGATGGGACCCGGCGGTTTCGACTGCGATACGACCGATTACCAAAAAACGGACTGTCCTGGTCTGCCTCGGTGGGCCGCGAAGTTCTGACATCTGGCAACAACAACACCTATGCAGATGTCGCGGTACGCTATGAAACCAAATGGCGTAACTTCGGCGTAAAAGGTGGGATTGGATACAGCCACAACGGCAAAGATCCCGATTTCTTTTCCGGGTCATTTGCCGGTCTGGACACCGACACAGGCCTGAATTTTGCAGTTGCATTTGGCGCCAGCAAATCCGGAAGTAAATATGTATACGGAAAACTGGGCGTAATCCGTAAACTCATTAAAATCGGCTGGACAGCATTTTCAGTCGACTATTATAAAAGTTTCGACCCATTAAACATTGCCGATGGGTCCAATTCCTGGGGGCTGGCAATTGTGCAAAAAATCGATGCCTATGACCTGGAGCTTTACGCAACCTACCGCGACTACAACATTGATGGATCTGTGGCTGAGTTTGCCGACTCAAATGCTGTATTCGTCGGCGCGCGCTATAGTTGGTAGCAAGACGATCAATTCAAAGTCGGATTGGAACGCGCCATCAGTTAAAAGAAAAACTTTACCCCGACATAAGGGCCATGTTGGGTTGTATCATACGCCATTACCCCGGTGGAAAGGGTCGTGCTGAAATCCATGCTGTAGTACTGATAGCCGAATTCAATCGAGGTGTTGTCCCAGGGTTGAACGTCAAGCCCGAGTTTGGCTCCGACTTGCAGTTTGTTACCACCGGCCCCAAAACCACCCAGATCAATCGATGCAATGGTCGTCCATTTGTCGTTTAACCGCCACATCCCGCGCGCGCCGATCACTGCCTCTACCCAGTCCTTATCTCCACCCGCAGTTGGAAGGGCTCCTCCCGTAGTCGTCACCTTTAGGGTCTGGCGGAGAGAATTCCAACGTGCGCCACCCTGAACATCAAATGTAAAACGTTGGTTGTTAGCCCCATAAGTGCCATCCGCCACCCGGTACGCCACCAAAAGCGCCAGCCATTTTTGCCTGACATTGACCGAAAATGTTGCAGCAGGTGTACCTGGCAACGGACCGTCGGCCCCAATAGAGACATAATTTGCATCGACGATCAGGCCCAAATTGTCGTTCCAAGCTTCGAATTTTCCCGCAAGGGCAAAATCCAAAAGGCTTAGGACATCGCTCAAATCTAAATCAAGAGGGACCGAGCGTCCGCTAATAGTGGACGTACCTGTAGTGCTAACTGGCAAGAATGAAAAAAGGCCCAGCGAATACCGCCAGTCGGTTTCGCTTTGGCCTCGCGCCGGCATTGATTGGGCCGAAACGGTCGCTGCGGTGAAACAGCATAGGGTCGAAACACAGATTATTTTTAGCGCGTATACAAGAGATTTCATCAGCATTGCCCATTTGTTGCCGGATCAAACGACCTGGCAACATAAACAATGTTGATACCAAAGCCGGGCCGCGAAACCGTAGAATTGACTTTTTAAATAGCTCTTAGAGCTTCGTTCATTCTACATGTTTGTGTCAATTATTAAAGATATGCTTTAGGGGCGTCTTTCACCCGCTTCGGCTTACAAAATTGACCAGTCTCTGTGCCGTAGCCTTAATTCGGGATAACGACAATTTCCACACGCCGGTTTTGCGCTCGTCCTTCGGCGGTCAAATTTGAGGCCAAGGGTTGCCCTTCTCCGCGTCCGCTGATTTGCAATCGGCTATAGGGCACCCCATCAGATTGAAGAATATCCGCAACCGCATCAGCGCGTCGCTGTGACAGGCCAAGATTGTAGGTCGCATCGCCCTCGCTATCGGTGTGACCAATGACTTGCACAGTTGATTTGGGATACTTTAGCAAGTGAAAGGCTACTTTGCCCAAATCGGACTGCAAAGACGGGCGGATCGTGAAACTGTCGGTGGCAAAGGTGATGTCTTGTGGCAACGACACAATCAGGCTGTCACCAGTGTTAGTGATCGTGATGCCGTCATTGGCCAGTTCAGCACGCAGTTCTGCCGCCTGTTTGTCCAGATCATGCCCGATCAAACCACCCGCAGCGGCACCTGCGGCAGCACCGATCAGAGCCGATTTACCTTTGTTACCACCCGCAGTGACCAAACCGATACCGGTCCCAATCACTGCACCTAACAAAGCACCCTCTTTGGTCTTTTGATTGGGATCACCCGAGCCCAAAGTGGCAGGATCCGTACAGGCGCCAAGGGCCACAACGGCCGTCAGGGCCACAGCGAGTGTTGGTTTCAAATTCATGTGTTTTGCCTTTGCTCAATTCCCGTTGATCGGGAGCTATTCGCCACAGTATAGCACACCCGCAACCCATTTTCGCAAGGCTGCAAATGAGGCAAGCAATCCTTTGCCCACTCACTCGGGAAATCAGGCTCTGGCAGCTTGGTCGATTGTGCATTACTGCTGACTCACTTGAAGACAAGGTGCTAAACTGAATGCCACTTCTAAGCATTGCCAATAGATTTGCGGTCCGCGCAGATGACACTGACGACGGTCGCGCTGAAAAGAATGCGATCTTTTTAGCGGCCATATCGTGTTGCGTGGCCGGACTGGTCTGGTCAGCGATGTATTACGTGGCTTTTGGAGCGGTTCTGACCGCGGCCTTGCCACTGGTATTTGTCGTCCTGGTTGGCGGCGCACTGATCTGGTCGCAAATGACGGGCATTTACCGTTATGCAATTACTGCTCAAATCGCCTGCATCATCGGTGTAACAACCGCTATTCAATGGTCTATTGGTGGGCTTTACGATTCCGGTTTTGTGATGGCGTGGGCCTCAATGGGGCCTTTGATAGCGTTGATGTTTTTCACCCTGCGCCAATCGCTGATCTGGCTGAGTGTGTTTCTGGTCTGCGTTGCCCTGACCGCTACGTTTGACAGCTATTTCTCTCAGCATGGTCTGGTTGTGCCAGACACAGCACGGCAAATTTTCTTTGTGATGAACCTGTGTGTTCCGTCGATTATCGTGTTTGCATTTGCCAGTTATTTTATCAGATCTGCGCGGCGGGAACGGCAAAAAGCTGATGCATTGCTGCTAAACATTCTACCGGCCAAAATCGCTCGTCGGTTGAAATCGCAGCGCAGCATTGTTGCGGATGAATACGAAGACGTTTGTGTTATGTTTGCTGATATCGTCGAATACACGGCCTATTCACACAATATGAGACCCGTTGATCTGGTGTCAGAACTGAACGACATTTTTCAGATGTTTGACGGGTTGGCACAGAAATACGGGTTGGAAAAGATCAAGACCATCGGCGACGCCTATCTGGTTGTGGGCGGTCTACCCGAACCCTTGCAGAACCACGACACCGCAATTGCAAACATGGCGCTGGATATGCAAAACCAGATAACAAAGGTTACCCGATCTGATGGCAAACCGTTCTCATTACGCATCGGTATTCACTGTGGATCAGTGGTGGCGGGCGTCATTGGCAGCAGCAAAATTGCCTATGATCTGTGGGGAGACACCGTCAATATCGCCAGCCGACTCGAAGAATGTGGAGAGCCCGGCATGATCCATGTCAGTGATCAGTTTCAGCAGCGGTTGAAAAACAGTTTTGCCTTTCAGAAACGCGATGCGATTAGCGTGCGGGGCAAAGGCGATATGCAAACCTATTATCTGACCGGCCGCGCCTGATTTACCCTTCGGCGCGCGCGCTTTCATAGGCCAGCATGGCACGCTTAACTGGCAATCCCCAGTGATACCCCCCCAATCCGCCGGATTTGCGCAATGCCCGATGACACGGGATCAACCAACTGACCGGATTGCGCCCCACTGCCGTTCCAACGGCGCGTACTGCACGCGGATTTCCAACGGCTTGTGCAATATCGGAATAGGTCGTCACCTGCCCAGATGGAATCGACAACAGGGCCTCCCAGACTTTGATCTGAAACGGCGCGCCAATCAGATAAAGTGGCGCGGTGCCAAGGGTTCCGTCGTCGGCACCAAACGCTTTTGTCACCCAAGGGCGCAACATCATCGGGTCTTCGATAAATTCGGCCTTTGGCCAGCGCGAAACCAGATCCTCCATCGTGGCCTCAGCTCCGGTTTCTGCCGCAAAGCCTATGCCGCAGATGCCTTTTTCAGTGCCCATGACCAATGAAGCTCCAAAGGGGCTTTCAAACCAGCCCCAATAGATCACTAGTCCTTCGCCGCCACGCGCGTATTCGCCGGGGCTCATCGATTCCCATCGCAGGAATAGGTCATGCAACCGTCCACTTCCTGACAGGCCAGTGGCAAGGCTGGTTTGCAATGTCGTACAATGTTCGCGCATCATGGTTTTGGCATGGCCAAGCGTCAGATACTGTTGATAACGCTTGGGCGAAACCCCGACCCACCGCGAGAACAGGCGTTGGAAATGTGCTGGACTCATATCCATTTGGGCGGCCAGTTCATCCAGTGTCAGACCCTCGCCACCCGCATCAATCAACTCAATCGCCCGACGCATGACGCCGTAATGATAACCTTGTTCCTGGGGCTGCATATTCATCGATACTCTCCTGTTCACGTGATGAATTTAGCGGGTCAGGGATCATGATGCGACCCGGAACTTGCGGGTTACGAAAAAGCAAGTTCGCCCTTTATCCAGCCAACAAGGTGTTGCCCAGCACGAAGTTAGTAGGCATACGCAAAAAATGGCAAAGCAACTTGACTATCATACCATGCGCGAGATTTTTTCGCGGTTTCACGAGGCCGAACCCGAACCCAAGGGTGAGCTGGACCATGTGAACGCCTATACTCTGGTCGTCGCTGTGGCCCTTAGTGCGCAGGCAACCGACGTTGGCGTCAACAAAGCCACGCGCGAATTGTTCAAGATCGCAGATACCCCGCAAAAGATGCTTGATCTGGGCGAAGAGACAGTGATGGAGCATATCAAAACCATCGGTCTTTACCGCAATAAGGCCAAGAACGTCATCAAACTGTCGCGAATATTAGTTGATGAATACGATGGCGAAGTCCCGAACTCTCGCGCGGCTTTGCAGTCGCTGCCCGGTGTCGGACGCAAAACCGCGAATGTGGTTTTGAACATGTGGTGGCATCAACCTGCACAGGCCGTAGATACGCATATTTTCCGTGTCGGCAACCGCTCTGGCATTGCGCCGGGCAAGGATGTAGACGCGGTTGAACGCGCCATAGAAGACAATATTCCTGCTGATTTTCAGCAACACGCCCATCACTGGCTGATTTTGCATGGCCGGTATCATTGCAAAGCACGCAAACCGCTCTGTGGCACCTGCCTGATCCGCGATTTGTGCGAATACGAGGATAAGAACCTGTGAAGACTTATGATCTGGTCGGTATCGGCAACGCAGTTGTCGATGTAATTAGCCGCGCCGAAGACAGCTTTCTCGACAATATGGGCATCCAAAAGGGCATCATGCAGCTGATCGAGAAAGATCGCGCCGAGGTCCTCTACGGGGTCATGCACGATCGGATTCAAACCCCCGGCGGATCGGTGGCCAACACGATTGCCGGAGCAGGTGCGTTGGGCATGACGACCGGATTTATCGGCCGCGTGCATGACGATGGTTTGGGCCGGTTTTACGCCAGTGCAATGGATGATGTGGGCATTGATTTCGTCAACGCTCCGGTTGCGAATGGCGAGTTGCCATCGTCGCGGACAATGATCTTTGTCTCGCCTGATGGCGAACGGTCGATGAATACCTATCTTGGCATCTCGGCCGAACTAAGCAGTCAGGATGTGCCCGAGGATGTGGCTGGCAACGCCAAAATCATGTTCCTTGAGGGCTATCTGTTTGACAAAGACAAAGGCAAGGCCGCGTTTCTTGAGGCCGCACGGGATTGTCAGGCCACAGGCGGCAAAACCGGCATCACCATATCTGATCCGTTCTGCGTTGACCGTCACCGGGCGGATTTTCTGTCGCTGATTGAAAACGATCTGGATTTTGTGCTCGGCAATGCGCTTGAAATCAAATCGTTGTTCGAAACGGACGATCTGGAACATGCTTTGCAGCAACTGACGGCGCTGTCCCCGTTGGTGATCTGCACCAAATCAGGCGAAGGCGTAACCATTGTGGCCGGAGACGAACGCCACGACATTCCGGTTGAAACCGTTGTACCCGTAGATGCATCGGGTGCCGGCGATCAGTTCGCCGCAGGGTTTCTTTATGGGTTGTCGACAGGCCGCGATCTTGAAACCTGTGGGCGCATGGGCTGTATCGCAGCGGGCGAAGTGATTGGCCATCTGGGTCCACGGCCCGAGACCGATGTGAAAACATTGTTCGCTGCCGCCGGGTTACTCTGATTTGATGTTAACCTCAGGCACCTATGATATAGCGCCGGGCAAAGTTGCCATGGTTGTGACCCACCTCGAAATGACCGAACAGGCCAAACAGCGCCCGGTGCCGGAACCCGAGGGCGTGAAGCTTGAACAGGTGGGCGCAACGCTAGATTGGTATCGGGATATATATCGTCGGGTTGGCGGGCTGGAATGGCTTTGGTTTGCCCGCATCGGGATGAGCGATGAGAAATTGTCAGACATCCTGCGTGACCCTCGTGTCGAGATCTTTGCCCTGATCAAAGATGGCGTGGCCGAGGGCCTGTTAGAGCTTGATTACCGAATAGATGGCGAATGTGAGTTGGCCTATTTCGGCGTGACATCTGTATTGCTTGGCTCAGGCGCGGGTCGTTATCTGATGAACACGGCGATCCGGCTGGCTTGGGAAAAGCCGATTAACCGGTTTCACGTACACACCTGCACGCTGGACCACCCCGAGGCGCTTGGGTTTTATCGGCGCAGCGGGTTCACGCCCTATCGCCAGCAAATCGAGATCGAAGACGATCCGCGATTGGCTGGGAATTTACCGATGGATGCTGGGCGTCGGGTGCCGATTATTCGATAGGATCAGCCATATGTCGGGTGAAACATGCCACCCGGT
>PIVL01000186.1 GCA_003354145.1 Paracoccaceae bacterium | reverse complement strand
CCAAGGTTGGAAACAGCAGAAGCTGAGAACAAAAGCCGGAAATTACGCAAAGACCAATGAGATGTCATATCGGCATTCACACGGCTTAGCGTAAAGATGTCAATGTAGTACCGCCAAAATTGTGCTTTTCATTTCGATCCGACTGCGTTACGCAACGTCCCATGATCAAACACACGCATATCACATTGCTCCGACGCCGACGCTAAGTCTCGGCTCCCGTTGATCTATGCGCCACAAACCGGCGCAACCCTCACCCACCATGTTGACGAAACCGCCCTAACTGATGCACTCATTGGGGCTTATACTTTCAAAGGATGATCCGATGATCCCGTCCGTTCTGCCGACTTATACACGTGCCCCTCTGACTTTTGTAAAGGGCGAAGGCTCTTGGCTGATCGAGGCCGATGGGCGACGCATGTTGGATATGGGTGGCGGGATTGCCGTGAACGCGCTCGGCCACGCCAATCCGGCACTGTTGGATGCACTGACCAGCCAGGCGCAAAACTTGTGGCACACATCAAATCTTTATCACATTCCGCAGCAACAGGCATTGGCGGATAAACTGGTTGACGCAACATTTGCTGACACGGTCTTTTTCACCAATTCCGGCACCGAATCCTGTGAACTTGCCGTGAAAATGGCGCGTAAGTACTGGTTTGATAAGGGGGATGTGGACCGTACCGAAATCATTACCTTTGATGGTTCGTTCCATGGTCGTTCTGCTGCGGGCATATCTGCTGCGGGTTCCGAGAAAATGACCAAAGGATTTGGTCCCATTCTCGGTGGTTTTGTACACTTGCCATGGGAAGATCTGGACGCAATTTCCAACGCGATCACTGACAAAACCGCCGCCATCCTGTTAGAGCCAGTACAAGGCGAAGGCGGGATTCGTCCGTTGCCTGATGCGACTCTCAAAGCCATTCGTGGGCTTTGCGACGAGAACGGAATCCTGCTGATCCTGGATGAAATCCAATGTGGGGTTGGGCGGACGGGCAAGCTTTTTGCCCATGAATGGGCCGGGATCACCCCTGATATCATGATGGTTGCCAAGGGCATCGGCGGAGGCTTTCCGCTTGGTGCGGTTCTGGCGACGGAATCCGCGGCATCTGGCATGACTGTTGGTACTCATGGTTCGACCTATGGCGGCAACCCTCTGGGCTGCGCCGTTGGTTGCGCAGTGATGGATATTGTCGCCACACCCGAGTTCCTTGCCGAGGTGAACCGCAAGGCCGGACTGCTGCGCCAAAAACTCGAGGGGCTGGTTGCCAGCCATCCCGATGTCTTTGATTCAGTGCGCGGCTCTGGCCTGATGTTGGGGTTGAAATGCAAAGCGCTGAACATGGACGTGGTCAACGCAGGGTATGATGCGCTGGTTATCACCGTTCCGGCCGCCGATAACGTTGTCCGCCTGCTTCCGCCTCTGAATCTTTCGGACGAAGAAATCACCGAAGCCATTGCGCGACTTGACACTGCCGCCACCAAAATCGAAGCGGCCTAAGCTTCATTTGTTCAAAATTTTCCTGAGTTGAGGGCCGCAGCCCCAGCTATTCTAAATAGACAAAGCGACACAAAATGACCCATTTCCTGGACATCCATAAAACCGACCCGGCCGATCTTCGCGTCATTATCGACGCCGCCGCCACAATGAAACAGGCCCGTCACGGCCGCCCCAAAGGTGCTCTGGATGATGAACAACCGCTGTCCGGACGCATGGTTGCGATGATATTTGAAAAGCCTTCGACCCGGACGCGCGTTTCTTTTGACGTTGGCGTGCGCCAGATGGGCGGGCAGACCATGGTGCTGTCGGGCAGTGATATGCAACTGGGCCATGGCGAAACCATCGCTGATACGGCCCGGGTTTTGTCGCGCTATGTCGATATGATCATGATCCGGACCTTTGATGAATCCGTGCTGTCTGAAATGGCCGAATATGCCGATGTACCGGTTATCAACGGACTGACCGACCGCACGCATCCTTGCCAGATTATGGCTGATGTAATGACCTACGAAGAACATCGCGGTCCGATTACCGGCAAAAAGGTGGTCTGGGCCGGGGATGGCAACAATGTGTGCGCTTCGCTCCTGCATGCCGCTGGCCAGTTTGGGTTTGATCTGACGTTCACAGGCCCCGCGCAACTGGACCCCGAAGATGAATTCGTCGGGCTTGCCCGATCAAAAGGCAGCAGCATCGTTATCGAACGCGATGCGTTCAAGGCGGTTGAGGGGGCGGACCTTGTTGTTGCCGATACCTGGGTGTCAATGCATGACGCCCAATCCGCCCGTGAGCGTCGCCACAATATGCTGCGGCCCTATCAGGTCAACGAAAGCCTGATGTCGGCGGCCAAACCGGACGCTTTGTTCATGCATTGCCTGCCAGCCCACCGTGAAGAAGAGGTCACATCCAAAGTCATGGATGGCCCGCAATCGGTGATTTTCGACGAAGCCGAAAACCGTCTCCATGCTCAAAAAGCCATCATGCGCTGGTGCCTGGACGTCTAGCGACGCCGCCCGCAGGGCGAAGGAGCGCGCCCACGAAAGGATAATCTTTTGCAAAATCCGGACATCGTCATCGCAGGTGCAGGCAGCATCGGCTGTTTTGTCGGCGGCCATCTGGCAGCTGCCGGATGCTCAGTTACTTTGCTGGCCCGTCCACGTGTCATCGCCGAGATCGAAAACAATGGCCTAACCGTTACGGATTTAACCGGCGGCTCAGAACACGTTCCTGCAAACCGTCTAAAGCTCACCGATAACCCCGATTGTCTGGCCTCTGCTGATTTGGTTCTGGTCACAGTCAAAAGCGGAGCAACCGCAGAATTTGCGAGGTTGATTAAGGCAAACACCCCGGTGCATTCCCCGGTTGTCAGCCTGCAAAACGGTCTGTCCGGCATTGATACCTTGTCCAGCTCACTTTCTGATCGGGACGTGCGTGCGGGAATGGTTGGCTTTAACGTGGTTCCCGACGGGCAGGGCACCTATCATCGGGCAACCAGCGGTGACATTTTGATCGGAGATGGGCCTGTGAAACTGGGCGATATCCTGTCCACACCGGGCCTGCCCATCAGCGAAACACCAGAGATCACGGCAATCCAATGGGGCAAGCTGCTGCTTAACCTTAATAATGCACCAAACGCGTTATCCGGTCTGCCGATTTATCAAATGATGATGGATCGTGACTGGCGGCGTATCATGGCAGACCAGATGGCCGAGGCGCTGCGCGCTCTCACGGCTGCCAATATTCCCGTCAAATCAACCACCCCTTTGCCTGCCTCTTTTCTTCCGCACATCTTGCGCCTGCCAACCCCGTTATTTCGGCGGATTGCCGCGAAAATGCTGAAGGTTGATCGGTCGGCGCGATCATCAATGTCTTATGATCTTATAGCTGGGCGGCGTACAGAAATTGATGCCTTTCAAAGTGCGGTGGTCGATCTGGCAGATCGCCATTCCATCGCCACACCCGTCTGCGCCCGATTGCGCGCATTGATTCGAAAAGCGGAAGATGCAGCCGAAGGCTTGCCAAACCTATCCCCCAAGGACGTGCGCAGCAGCGACGCGTAAATTGCCTAGCCAACAACTGCGTTTAACATCACGAAAATTAGTGCTGACATAACAGCGGCTGCAGGAACCGTGATGACCCAGGCGGCCACGATGGTCATGAAATGCGAGCGACGTACCAATTTGCGCCGACGCCGTTCTTCGGGTGCAATACGCTTGGCCGCTGGAATATCCAAAGTCAGTTTCCGCAACCGCCGCTCCATGTGCCACTCGCGGAAGAACCCAACGCCAAACACCCCCCCAACTGCGATGTGAGTCGAGCTTACCGGCAGGCCCAGCCAACTGGCTACGATCACAGTTATTGCCGCAGATAAGGCCACACAAAACGCTCGAATCGGGTTCAGTTTGGTGATCTGACTGCCCACCATGCGGATAAGTTTTGGACCAAACAGGAATAGGCCAAACGATATGCCAAACGCCCCGATGACCATCACCCATAACGGGATCGATACTTTGGAGGCAAAATCACCAAATTCGGTGGCGTGCACGATGGCGGCCAACGGGCCCACGGCATTGGCCACATCATTGGCCCCGTGGGCGAAGCTTAGCAAAGCTGCTGAGAACACCAAAGGCAGACGAAACAGCACTTTGATTGATTTGTTACGGTTCTCAAGACCTTCGGATTGCTTCCGGATCAGCGGGCGGGTCACCATATAGAACAACAACCCAATCGTCGCCCCGATCATCAGCGCTGTTTGCACGTCAATCTTGATGACCCGCTTTAACCCTTTCAGCGCCAGATAGGCGGCAAATGCGCCTGCCATGATGCCGATAAGCACTGGCACCCAGGCGCGTGCTGCAGCAATCTTGTCTTCGCGGTAGATGATCCGTGCCTTGACAAATGCCAGAAACGCCGCCGCAACTGCGCCGCCCAGCACTGGTGAAATCACCCAACTGGCAGCGATCTTTCCCATGGTCGGCCAGTTCACGGCGGCAAATCCAGCCGCTGCGATCCCTGCGCCCATAACGCCGCCAACCACTGCATGCGTGGTCGAAACCGGCGCACCGATCCAAGTCGCCAGATTGACCCAGATCGCAGCCGAAATCAGCGCTGCCATCATCGCCCAGATAAACACCTGAGTGGTTGCCATTGCACTTGGATCAATAATGCCTTTGGAAATTGTCGAGACGACATCGCCGCCCGCGATTAATGCGCCGGCGCTTTCAAATATCGCTGCAATCAGGATAGCGCCGCCCATTGTCAGGGCTTTGGCCCCAACAGCAGGCCCAACGTTATTGGCGACATCATTGGCGCCGATATTGATCGCCATATAGGCACCAAACGCCGTTGCTGCGATGACCACCAGACTACCAGGCGATTGTTCCAGAAAGATGGACGCTGCCAGAGCAGCGACAAAAATAAACGCCATTGCAATGCCGGTCGCAACCATAGGGCGCGACACGTAATTGGTGGCGTATTCGATCTGCCCAATACGGTTCAGGTCCGTATCAAGCGTTTTCCACTGTCCGTCTTTGGGCAACTGAGCCATGATTCTTTCCGAAAAAGCCTGTTCAGGTCGCGCCTAAGGACTTGGTATTCAGCATGCAACAGAAAATATTGTCACATGCGATTATAAGGCGCGTAGAATAGCCTGCAGTTCTGGTTCTTGTACCATATTTGCAGCCTCTTTGGGGGCGACCCATTTGCGGGATCTTTCGTCCGATTCAGGATATTCGGTCTCAAGCGTCTCGACCTTTGTCAAATAGACCTGTGTGCGCACTGTGGCGGTGCCGCCAGTGTCTAGCCCTTTGACATACTCATATTGGCCAATAGGCTCGGGGTTGATCTTGGCATCTTTAACGCCAGCCTCTTCCCAGGCTTCGCGCAACGCGGATTCCGGACCATCCAGACCATTGATCGGCCAGCCCTTGGGTACAATCCAGCGCCCAGTGTCGCGGCTAGTGATCAGCAGGACATCCTTACCTGTTTTTGTTTCGCGATAGCATAGCGCCGCGACCTGAACCCTTTTGGGGCGAAGAAACATAGGTCTGAGAACTTCTTCCCATACTGATTGCAATACATTGGTCATTTTGTTCTTACCTGCCGTCGTTTTGTTTATTGTTATGCCTTGTATTAACATTTCAGGCAAAAGCCAAATCGACAGAGTTTCATCCGGTGGTTTGGCAGAAATCTTGACTGTGAATTGGTCATCAGAAATGCCTGCGCTCTCTTGTGATCCCGGGCAGGTTCCATAAACATGGCTGAACAGATTGCGCAATTCACGAGGACATCATGCAAAAAGCACAAATCGGCGTCTATGGATTGGGGACAATGGGCAGCGCATTGGCGCTGAACTTCGCGGATCATGGTTATCGTGTCGCCGTCACCAACCTAGAGACCAGTTGGTTGGAGCCGTTCATAAAAGAGGCTGGGGATTTGGCGGTACAGTTGGTGCCTTCAGAGACACTGGCAGATTTCGTCGCCTCAATTGCGCCACCACGCGTTATTTTGTTCATGATCCCTTCCGGCCCACCAATGGATGCGATGATCGAACGGGTCCAGCCATTGCTGGAGACCGGTGATACGATCATTGACGCCGGCAACGCCAATTTCACCGATACCCGCCGCCGGACTGAAGCATTAGACAGAACCGGACTGCATTTCGTTGGCATGGGCGTGTCTGGTGGCGAAGATGGCGCGCGACATGGGCCATCGATGATGGTCGGTGGCAGCGATTACAGTTGGCAACAGCTGGCACCGATGGTGCAGGCGATCGCAGCAAAGTATATGGGCGACCCTTGTGTCGCGCATGTCGGGCCTGACGGGGCCGGGCATTTCGTAAAAACTGTCCACAACGGTATTGAGTACGCGGACATGCAGATGATTGCCGAGATCTATGGCTTGCTACGCGATGGATCAGGATGGGGTGCTGCGCAAATCGGAGCCCTGTTCAGCGACTGGAACGATGGGCCACTGGCGTCGTTCCTGATCGAGATCACCGGAAAGGCGCTGGGCGTCACTGATCCGGAAACGGGTGCGCCATTGGCAGATGTCATTCTGGATAAAGCTGGGCAAAAAGGCACAGGGCGCTGGACCGTGGTAGAGGCGCTGAAATTGGGTCAGTCAGCCAGTGCCATCGAGGCTGCGGTGGGTGCACGCGGCTGGTCGTCGGAAAAGGACACAAGGGGCGTGGCAGCCGATTTACTCGCAGCCTCAGCACCTGGTGCTGACATTCCAGATACGGATGTTTTGGCCAAGGCCCTGCTGGCCGGACGCATTCTGGCACACGCTCAGGGGTTTCGCGTGATGCAGGCCGCCTCGGACGAATTTGACTGGTCGCTGGATCTGGACCGGATTGCAGAAATATGGCGCGCCGGCTGCATCATTCGCTCGGCTTTGCTGGACGATATTGCCGAGTCTTTTCGCGCAGGCTTGCCTCAGGATCAACTGATCCTGGCTCCGGTAATTCGTGAGGCATTAGCCGACAATATTGGCGGATTGCGTGCCGTCGTGTCGGCAGCTGTATTGGCCGGGATCGCCGTCCCGTCCTTGTCAGCAGCACTTGCGTGGTATGACAGCATGCGCACGGCGCGTGGCACAGCCAATCTGATCCAAGCGCAACGGGACATATTTGGAGAACATGGATTTGAGCGGATTGACAAGCCGGGGAATTTCCACGGCGACTGGTCCTGAAAACCTGATGATAACGGAGAACCCAGAATGAAAACGGCTCTTGTCACAGGCGCTGCGCGTGGGATTGGTCTGGCAACGGCCAAAGGGTTGCTAAGCAAGGGTTGGAGCGTTGCGTTGCTGGATCGCGATGCGGATGTTCTTTTGTCTGAGGCGGCAGAACTGAACAACGCTCTGGCCATCGTTTGTGACGTTTCTGATCCAGAGCAGGTCAAACTGGCACGCGAAAAGCTCTCAGCCGAGTTTGGCAGGTTGGATGCTTTGGTGAATAATGCTGGAGTAGCGGATTTTGGTCCAATTGAGGGCACCACATTTGAGCGTTGGCGACGGGTGATGGAGACCAATCTGGACGGGCCATTTTTGATGACGCAGGCTTTTACACAACTATTGTCACAAGATGGCGGTGGCGCGGTGGTCAATGTCACATCGATATCCGGGCTACGTGCCAGCACGCTGCGCGTGGCCTATGGTACATCAAAGGCGGCCTTGGCGCATCTGACATTGCAGCAGGCGGTTGAACTTGGTGAAAAAGGTATTCGGGTCAATGCGGTGGCACCGGGGCCTGTCGATACCAAACTGGCGCTTGCGGTGCATACGCCAGACATTCGAGCGGCTTATCACGATGCCATCCCGCTGAACCGTTATGGCCACGAGGATGAGATTGCTTCGGTTATCGCGTTTCTGATCAGTGACGCGGCGAGCTTTGTGACCGGGCAGATAATCGCAGCGGATGGCGGGTTCGGAGCGACCGGGATTGGACTGCCGTCTTTACGGGACTAAAGGCTGCGGACCAGCGTAGGGTGGGTGAAAACCCACGCTCTTTTGCAAGGCTCCGGCATGCGTGGGTTTTCACCCACCCTACGTTTTGCGTCTTTTGGTGCGAACAGTTGGTTCGGCCCGTGTCGGGTCATCGGGCCATGGATGTTTGGGATAGCTCGCGCGCATGTCTTTGCGCACATCTGCATAAGAACCGGCCCAGAAACCCGGTAAGTCACGGGTCACTTGCACGGGGCGGCGGGCAGGGGACAACAGGGTGATTTTCAAAGCCACCCCGGCGCTGGTTGGGTGCTGGGTGACTCCGAACAACTCTTGAAGGCGCAGTGCGATTTCCGGGCCATCCGGTCCATATTCAATTGGGATTTTATGTCCCAGCGGGGTGATGAATGCCGCAGGGGTGACCTTGTCGATCAACTGCGTCTGCTCCCAGGTCAAAGATCCTCTTAGTGGGGCAAGCAGATCGAACCGTTTCCAGTCATTGGCATTGCGCACTCCGCTCAACATTGGCAGCAACCAGTCTTCAAGACTATCGACAAGACCCTCGGGGGACATATCTGGCAGATCCGCCCCGCTCGCGCGCGCCAGTTCGACCCGTGCCACAAAGCGCCGTGCGGCCCCTTCCGGGCGCAGACCCAGATCGCGCACGCCATCCAGCATGGCGTCGGCCACCAGATCGTCAGGCACATCGACCCAGATGCGATCATCCAGGACCAGTGAACCGAACTGTTCCTGTTTACGCGCGATTACACGGCGGTCCCGTTTGGACCAACTGCAGATGTCCTGCCAAGCGATATGCTGGCCAAACAGCGTGCGGATTTCGCGTTCACTGATCTGTACCGCCAGTCGGATTTTTGCCTCGCGCGGGTTGCCGTCCAAATCGGTAGCAACCACAAACGGTGCATCGGCCAAAGCGTCCCCATCCGCCATCACGGCACCTTTGCCTGCGGAGAGTACAAACCGCGCGGCTTCGCCTTTGCGTCGCTGACCGATGCGATCAGGATAGGCCAGGGCGGCCATGCCTGCTGGGCTGAATGTGTCATGTCCAGAATTACGAATTTGCGAACGCAGGCGTTTCGCCTCGGTGCGGATGCGTTCAATCGCACCTCTATTTACCTCAAAGGGTTGCGCGCGACCAAAGCCTCCCGGATCCTTTAACGCCCGCAGGCGTAGTGTCAGGTCCGCAGGCGCGCCGCGCAAAG
>PIVL01001126.1 GCA_003354145.1 Paracoccaceae bacterium | reverse complement strand
TCGACTTTTTGCGCACCTTTGAGCCGATGTTTGAAGTGATGATGCAGAACGCTTGGCGCAGCGAAATGGACGACCTGCTGGCTCAGTTGGAAGATGAAGGGGCCGACTGATGAATGCCCACGCAGAGATACCAACCTATCAGGTCATGCCGGACCTCTCTGACGAGGAATTTGCTGCGCTTAAATCGGACATCGGCCAGCGCGGGGTTCTGGTGCCTGTGGAATACGACGAGGGCGGCAACATTCTTGACGGGCATCATCGCGTCAAAGCCTGTATGGATATGGGCATTGTCGATTGGCCGCGCCTGATCCGTGAAGGCATGAGCGAGGATGAAAAACGGACCCATGCGCGTCGCCTCAACCTCGCCCGGCGCCACCTGAACCAATCCCAGAAACGCGAACTGGTCGCCGATGATCTCAAGAGCGATCCGACCCGGAGCAACCGGCAGATCGCCAGCGGGCTTGGGGTGGATCACAAGACAGTTGGTGGCGTTCGCGATGGGCTGGAAGAAAGTGGGGAAATTCCCCACTTTTCAGAACGTCG
>PIVL01000185.1 GCA_003354145.1 Paracoccaceae bacterium | reverse complement strand
CAACAATGTCCATATTTGGGTGTTCAGACAGCAACCGAACCAGTTCAGCACCAGTATATCCGCTGGCACCAAGAATTGCGATTTTATGGGTCATATCAGACCTCTCTTCGTATAAGTTCGTGTAAAAATTTTTGGTTTCGGGCGCGATTCACGCCGCTTCAAAAGTGACTTGTCGTCGCAAGATCTGCATTGCGCGATCACTCACCCTTGTTGCGTCGCCAGTGGTCAAAAAGCCAGCCTTGCCACTGCCCATCATGTTGGGGTGCCGCACCAGATAATCGGCTAGCGATTCCGCAACAAGTTCGGCCTGACTTAGCACTTTGACATCCGGCCCCAAAGCAGCCTGAAACGCCTGCTGCATCAAGGGATAATGCGTACAGCCCAAAATCGCTGCCTGTGGATCCGGCATTTTGCGCCGCAAGGCATCCACATGGCTGCGCACCAAAGCTTCGGCAAGAATAAGGTCACCTTCTTCGATTGCATCCACAATCCCACCACATGCCTGGGCTTCGACATCTACCCCTATGGCACGAAACGCTAATTCCCGCTGAAAAGCGCGGCTGGCCACAGTTGCCGGCGTCGCGAACAACGCCACATGTTTCATGTCGACTTCGCGTGGTGGGCTGTTGTCACCCCATTGCCGTTCGGTCAGTGCCTCGATCAATGGGACAAACACACCCAGCACCCGCTTGCCGTCGGGCAATCCGCTCTCTTGCATCCGGCGCAAGGCAGCGGCGCTGGCGGTGTTACAGGCAAGAATCACCAGATCACAGCCGCGATCCCACAGCTTTTCAACCGCTTTGCGAGTCAGATCATAGACATCATCCGCGTCCCGCACCCCGTAAGGCGCATGGGCGCTGTCGCCGAAATAAAGGAATTTTACGTCTGGAAGACGCGTTTGCACGGCCTCAAGAACGGTTAACCCGCCCAATCCAGAATCAAAGATGCCAACTGCCATTACTTTTCAGGCCCCAATTCAAGCTCTGTGCTTGTCTTCAAACTCATAGCCATAGTCATAAGACTTCAGCGGTGTCGGAGAAAGCTCATAAGTGGATTTTCGCAGGAAATCCATCATCGCTTTGGGCTCTTTGCTCAGAGGGTCCAGAATGTCACGACCGATGGGGGTACCTACTACCACTTGCACGGGGCGATCCATACGTTTTTTGAATTCATTGATTAGCAGACCAAGCCGTAAAGTCGAATGCAAATGGCTGGCAATCTGAAACATCCGCGATGTGTGCCCATCAAAGAACAAAGGTACCACCGTCGCCCCTGAGCGCGCCACCATCCGCGCAGTAAATCCACGCCAGCCCGGGTCCATCGGATGTGAAAACACGCGCGCACCGGTGCTGACAGTGCCACCGGGGAAAATGCCTATGGCACCGCCAGTTGCCAGATAATCCAGCGCTGTCTTGCGGGTTTTCACATTGCCAAGCTGCGCCGCTTTGGAATTCTCAAACGAAATCGGCAAAATTGCTTTGTTCAGCCGCTCGTCGCCATGAAATACATCGTTTGCCAATATCCTGAAATCGCCGCGTGTTTTCGACAAAACATGGCCCATCATCAGCCCATCCAGAATCCCGTAAGGGTGATTGGCTATGACAATCAGTGGACCGGCCTTTGGAATATGATTCAGCGCACCGCCCACCACGTCCAGCGTCAGCCCATAGCGGTCAGCCATCACTGCCCAAAGATCATGCCGGTCTGTAATGTCATTCTGATAACCATCAGCGCGCCGGATCAGCCGCAACCGACCTGACGCGTTTTCCATCACCCGAACCAATGCCCGCCCGCCTTTGGTCGTGGCAGAGCTGGCATAACTGATATCTCCGGCTACTTGGCGATGTGATTCCACGCTGACCTCTGCATTTCACAATCAGACATATATCGGTTCTGTACCCGTTTTCTTACATCAACAAAGATCGGAATTTCGGACCGGGAAATTTTTGTTTTTCGTTACTCGGCTGCCTTGACCAATCCAGCGAAGCCATCACGAATAGAGGCTAGCAATTCCTCACGTCGCTTCGCTGCTTTGGTCTCGTTCGCAGTTTTCACCGGACCAAACCCACGAATATCCAACGGTAACGCCGCAAGCGCTGCAATAGCGTCTCGCGTTTCTGGTGTGATCTTGCGAAGTACGTTTTTCATGTCCAATTCGTACTGCCGGATTAGGGCGCGCTCCAGCTTGCGTTCTGCTGAATAGCCGAAGATATCCAGTGGCGTTCCGCGCAAGCCTTTGAATGATTTCAATATTCTCAGTGGAGTCGCCATCCACGGGCCAAATTCACGCTTTTTCGGGCGCCCATCAGGACCTGTGCCGCCAAATATCGGCGGTGCCAGATGGAAAGACATTTTGAAATCCCCATCAAATTCGGCTGCTGCCTTTTGTTGCGAGGTCAGTAACAGGCGTGCAACTTCGTATTCATCTTTATAGGACAGCAGCTTGTGATATCCCAAAGCCGCAGATTCCCTGACAGTTGGATCATCGATAGCTTCAACCAGTTTGCGATAGCGTTTTGCCAGTCGTTTGCTTTGGTACCCCACCAGATGATCGACCCGAAAGGCAATCTTTTCGTCCAGCGTTTTGGGTAATTCGACCACATTTGGCTTAACAATCGCCGCAGCCTCAGCAGGATGCAGCACCGCCCAGCGGCCAATGTCAAAAGCACGCAGATTGCGTTCAACTGCGGTGCCGTTCAGCGTGATCGCCTGTGTCATTGCCTCAAAGCTAAGCGGCAGCAATCCGCGCTGCCATGCTCCGCCAAAGACCATCATGTTGGAAAAGATCGAATCCCCCAGCGTCGCCTTGGCCAGATCAGAGGCATCAAACAACGACACCGCATCCTTAAGCCGCGCCTCAAGTGCAAGTTCAAGCCGCTCGGTCGGCAGTGTAAATTCTGTGTCGCGGGTGAAATCGCCGGTGATGATTTCGTGGCTATTGACCACGGCCCCGGTACGCCCACCCTGAGTCAGACCCAGCGTTTTGGCACCTGCTGACACAACCAAATCACCACCGATCAGCGCATCCGCTTCGCCAGTGGCAACGCGAATAGCACTAATATCACCGGGATCATTGGCAATGCGGCAATGGATATGCACAGCGCCACCCTTTTGCGCGAGGCCAGCCATTTCCATCATGCCAGCCCCCTTGCCATCAATCTGAGCCGCTTGTGCAAGCACCGCGCCAATGGTGACAACGCCAGTGCCGCCAACGCCGGTAATCACCACATTAAACGTGCCATCTATTGACGGAATTGTCGGCATGGGCAGATCAGGCAGGTCCAGATCCGTGGTTGCCTCTTTGCGAACTTTGGCACCTTCAAGCGTCACAAAGGACGGGCAAAACCCTTTCAGACAGGAAAAATCCTTGTTGCAGGACGATTGATCAATCCCCCGTTTGCGGCCAAGTTCAGTTTCCACCGGAACAATCGACACGCAATTGGACTGAACTCCGCAGTCGCCGCAACCTTCGCAAATGTCGGTGTTGATAAACACCCGGCGATCCGGATCAGGAAACAGACCCCGTTTACGACGCCGACGTTTTTCGGCAGCGCAGGTCTGGATATAGACAATGGCCGTCACGCCGGGCGTTTCAGATAGCTCTTTTTGCACATTCATCAAATGGGCGCGTTCATAGGTTTTCAGGTTCGATGGAAACGCCTTGAAATCAACGTCTTCTTTTTCATCATAGACGATGGCGATGTTCTCAATCCCCATTGCAGCCAGTTCTGCCACGATACGTGGGGCTGACAGCCCACCCTCATTGCCCTGCCCGCCGGTCATGGCCACAGCGTCGTTGAACAAGATTTTATAGGTTATGTTGGTGCCTGCCGCCACAGCCGCCCGGATCGCCTGGGTGCCGGAATGGTTATAGGTGCCGTCGCCAAGGTTCTGAAATACATGAGGTGTTGTAGAGAACGGTGCCTCTCCGATCCAATTTGCGCCTTCGCCACCCATATGGGTAAAGCCAACGGTAGACCGGTCCATCCATAATGTCATGAAATGACAACCGATGCCGGCATAAGCGCGGGACCCATCTGGCACTTTGGTAGATGTATTATGCGGGCAGCCCGAACAGAAATAAGGCAAACGTGCAGCAATATCTTCGGCGTTGTCAGCGCGGCGCGCTTCATCCATTGCCGTCATTGCCGCATTCAGCGCATCGGTGTTGCGCCCTTCGTCGATCAGGATTGCGCCCAGCTTTTCCGCGATCATCACCGGATCAAGAGCACCGCGCGCCGGGAACAACTCTTCGCCGCGGTTCAGGCCAACACCGCCGCCTTTGTATCCGCCCCAGACACGACGCCCGTGACGGTCATCAAAAATGGCCTCTTTGATCTGCACCTCGATCAGTTTGCGTTTTTCCTCGACGACGACAATCAGATCAATGCCTTCGGCCCAGTCGTGAAACCCCGTCATATCCAGCGGAAAAGTCTGACCGATCTTATAGGTGGTAATACCCAGACGTTCGGCCTCGGCCTCGTCTATATTCAACAAGGACATGGCGTGCAGCAGGTCCAGCCAGTTCTTGCCCGCCGCGACAAAGCCGATTTTCGCGCCGGGTTTGCCCCACATGCGCTTGTCCATCTTGTTGGCATGGGAAAACGCTTCGGCGGCAAAGCGCTTGTAACCCATCACCCGCGCCTCTTGTTCGGTCGGGGTGTCAATCAGGCGAATGTTCAGCCCACCCTCAGGCAGTTCAAATTGAGGCGTGACCAATTGCATCCGCTGTGGGTCACCATCCACCACGGACGTCACCTCGATGGTGTCCTTCATCGTCTTGAGGCCAACCCAAAGGCCACTAAACCGGCTAAGAGCATAGCCATAAATACCGTAGTCCAGAATTTCCTGAACACCCGCCGGGCTGACAATCGGCATATAGGCATCCATCAACGCCCATTCGGATTGATGCAAAACGGTGCTTGATTCACCGGTGTGATCGTCTCCCATCGCCATAAGCACGCCGCCCAACGGGCTGGTGCCGGCCATGTTGGCATGGCGTACAACGTCACCTGACCTGTCTACCCCCGGGCCTTTGCCGTACCACAATCCAAAAACGCCATCGAACTTGCCTTCGCCGCGCAGTTCCGCCTGCTGCGCACCCCAATGCGCCGTCGCGGCCAAATCTTCGTTCAGGCCCAACTGAAATGTCACATCATTCTCGGTGAGCGTTTTTTCGGCCCGCTGCATCTGCATATCGACTGTACCAAGAGGAGATCCGCGATACCCCGACACCAGACCCGCAGTATTATACCCCGCCATGCGATCCCGTTGCTTTTGCATCAGCATTAGACGCACCAGCGCCTGGGTGCCATTCAAAAGAACCTGATTTTTGGTCAGGTCAAACCGATCATTCAAAGAAATTTTCTGCGTACTCATCTGGCGGCTCCCCACGTCATACTAGTCTTGCACAATTTGAACCTGACAATAGGTCATAATTTCTGACCTTACCAGTGAATTTTTCCCTTTTCAGCCCCGCTCTCCCTGATACATGCTATAGCTAAAGTTCATGTCGCTCAGCGCGCAAATAGCATTCGAAAGTTACCAGATGGATTGGGACAAGCTTAGAATATTTCACGCCGTTGCTGATGCGGGCAGCCTGACACATGCCGGGGACAAGCTGCATTTGTCGCAATCCGCTGTCAGCCGCCAGATTCGGGCGCTTGAAGAAAGCCTGGACGCAACGCTGTTTCACCGCCATGCGCGCGGGTTGATTCTGACTGAACAGGGCGAATTACTGTTTGACGCGACAAACGCCATGGCCAAACGGCTTGATTCAGCCGCCGCCCGCATTCGCGACAGTGATGATAAAGTACTGGGCAATCTGCGTGTCACCACCACAATCGGATTTGGCAACTTGTGGCTTGCCCCGCGCCTGCCGACACTGTTTGAGAAGTACCCCGAACTTAACATTGACCTGATGTTGGAAGAACGGGTGCTTGATCTACCCATGCGCGAGGCAGATGTGGCCATCCGTATGAAAGAACCATCGCAGGCCGATCTGATTCGCAAAAAGCTGATGTCGCTCCAGATACAGCTTTATGCAACGAAGGAATATATCGCCAAACGAGGGGCGCTAACCGAAATCAGCGATATTTCCGAGCACCGCCTAATTTGCCAGAGCACCGAATCCGCTCAGGTCAGCGCTGGTGCGGCGATGGTACAGCATCTGATGACCTACGAGCCGCAATCATTGCTGAACGTCAACAACTACTTCGGCGTGCTACAGGCTGTGCTGCATAATCTGGGCATCGGCGCCCTGCCGGACTATTTGATCGAAGATTTCCCCGATCTGGTGCGCGTCTTGCCAGATTTTGAATCCGCCGAGGTGCCGGTTTTTCTGGCCTACCCGGAAGAATTGCGCCACTCAAAACGCATTTCAACGTTCCGCGATTTCGTTCAGGAAGAAATTATTGCACATCGCAAGCGACTTAGGCAGCGGGCCGAAAAATAAGCTATGCGCCTGACGCATAGCGGCTTTGCCCGATTGCGTTGAACATTGCCCTTGAACGGTGACCACACGAGACCTAAATCAATTCATGAAGGCGATGGAAACTTTGTTTTCACACCTTCACCTCCCTGTTGGACTTGGCCGAGCTTTTAGCTCGGCTTTTTTTTGCGCAGTTTCCGCATCTGCCCCAAAACATCTGCCTAAAAGTCGAGCAGTGATCTTTGCCTGTTACAGCCTTCTCGCATTTGCGACTTGAGGGCAGTTGCACCCCAAAGCGGAACAAGGCTGGCGATTTTTCGTGCATTATAACAATGACGTGATAGGTTCCGCAAAATTGCGACTTTAATTTGTGGAAGTTATTCTATGCGCACTTTTATCCGTTCGATTTTCATTTTAGGCATTTTAATGCTGCAGTTTGCGCTTCCGGCTCAGGCACAGATGCAAGCAGTAACAGGGTCTGATGCCACATCTGAAGTCGCGGTTGAACTGCCCGACCCACTGACGCCTGAGGCGGTGCAAGCGCTGGTTTCGCATATGTCAGACGAACAGGTGCGTGATTTATTGCTGGATCAGCTGGACGCAAAAGCCCAGGCACAGGCTGAGACTGCTCCTACGGTCAGTTTGATCACCCGGATCAATAATACCTGGGTGGCGTTTTACACTCCGATTGTGGGTGCGGTTCTGGGCCTGCCAAAACTTTTCAGCAAAGAAAGCATGGCCATTACAAATTTCTCTAATTCGTATGGCAGTACCGGGTTGCTGATATTGTTTGGTTACATCGCATTAGCGATTGCAGCAGGTCTTGTCGCTGAAAAGATCGTCAATTTGCTGACCCGTCGCTGGCAGCGTGATGATCCCGGCAGTGACGATTCATCGTTGCTTGAAGTTGTCAGGTTCCTGTTCCGCCGGTTTCTGTTGGATATCGTGGGGTTGATCGCATTTTACTTTGTGGCTCGCACGGTCGCAGTTTCCCTTATGGATATGCAACAGATCCAGTTTGCAGGCCCATTCATGACCCTGCTGATTTTGTTTCCACGGATTGGCGCGGCACTCGCCCGTTTTGTTCTGGCACCGCAACGGGCAGATTTGCGACTGGTCCATGTGAATGACAAATGGGCACGTTACCTAAGCCGCAACACCGTTGGTCTGGTGTTGTTGGGCGGATTCACACTCTTTGTGGTCACATTCAACGCCATGAACGGCCTGTCACCTACTGATAGCCGCATCGGCTTCTGGCTGAATGGGGCTGTGCACCTGTATGTCGGTATCATCGCGTGGCGTGCCCGCGAGGGATTGACCAGCATGATGCTGGGATCCGACCCGGACAGCACCGAATTTGACGAAAAAATCGCCAAGGGCTACCCGTATTTCGCCATTGGTGTGTCAGCGGTGCTTTGGGTCGTTGTCTCAATTGTTATCGGTTACGGAAAAGGTGCAATGCTTCTGAACGCACCCCATTACACAACCATGTTCTGGCTGTTGATGGCCCCTGCATTTGACACGTTGATCCGGGGTCTTGTGCGCCATCTGGCGCCTCCCATGATAGGATATGGCCCAGTCGCCGAAGCAGCATATCAATCCACCAAACGCAGCTATATTCGAATTGGCCGGGTTCTGGCGTCAGGATTTGTGGTTCTTATCATTGCCAACGCGTGGCAGATTGATTTGCAAAATGTTGCTGCTGCGGGTGTTGGACAGAATTTCGCCGGGCACCTGATTGAATTCATTCTAACCGTGGCGATTGGCTACCTGGCAGTTGAGCTGGTGTCGCTTTGGGTGAATCGTCGCTTGGCGAAAGAGCAAACAGCTTCGGGCGACGCCAGCACTGAAGAGGCCGGTGGCGAAGGTGGTGGCGCAGGTGGCTCGCGTCTGACCACAGTTCTCCCCTTGGCGTTGATTTCGGCCAAGGTGGCGATCATCGTCATCTTCAGCCTGCTTGCGCTTGGCAGTCTAGGCATCGACACCACACCGCTATTGGCTGGTGCTGGTATCCTTGGTCTGGCCATTGGTTTTGGCGCACAGAAACTGGTGTCCGATGTTGTGTCGGGTGTGTTCTTCCTGATTGATGACGCTTTCCGTGTTGGCGAATATGTCGAGGTTGAAGGGACAATGGGCACGGTCGAGAAAATCTCGATCCGGTCAATGCAATTGCGCCACCACCGTGGACTGGTCCACACCATCCCATATGGCGAGATTCCCAAGCTGACCAACTTTAGCCGCGACTGGGTGATCATGAAGCTGATATTCACTGTGCCGTTTGATACCGACCCCAACAAGGTAAAGAAGATCTTCAAGAAAATTGGTGCCGAAATGCTCGAAGATCCGGTTTTTGGCAATGATTTTCTTGAACCGTTCAAAAGCCAGGGCGTGTTGAACTTTGACGACGTTGGCATTGTGATGCGTGGTAAATTTATGGCCAAGCCAGGCACTCAGTTCACGATTCGCAAAGAAATCTATAATCGTGTTCGCAATGAATTTGCTGCAGCTGGCATTGAATTTGCCCGCCGCGAAGTTCGCGTAGCCCTGCCCGAAGGTGAGCACATCGAAAACCTGAGCGAAGAAGACAAAGCTAAAATCGCCGCGACAGCAGCAGCACAGCAACAGACTGATCAGGCCAAAAAGGCAGCTTTGGAAGGGAAAAAGTAAAACCCGATATTTCCTGATTGACGCTTCACTGAACAAGAACGCGAAAATCTGGGTTATGACTATGTCTTCCAGCGCTTCTGGGCGTTCAG
>PIVL01000500.1 GCA_003354145.1 Paracoccaceae bacterium | reverse complement strand
TCTTTGGGCTGAGATGCGGCGCACTTGCTTCGCGGGCGCCAGTCGCGCAGCAGGCCCAGCAGTATGCTGGACGACACGCCGGAGCGTGACGCACGCCGTCTTACCATCGGCTGTTACGCCAAAAAGGTGATGAGACCTGTGCATGAGGCATGCAGCATCAGCACTGTAAAAGAGCTGAGGTAGTTCACAACCACTCGTCATCGCCGCACACCCACAAAGCCGACATCATCGAGCGCTGCGTAGATGCGTTGCACCTGCTCACGGGCGCTAGCCACGAGCGGGTTGGGATGGCGCGCATGCGCGCGACGTGCAAACGCCTACCTTCCGGAGCAAAGTCCAGGAATCCTGCTATGTAGTGGAGCCATAAATGGCTTCCACGACCAGGTTGGCACGGTTGACCTGCGTGAGAAAGTCGATCATGTTCTCGATCGACTTCGAATTGCGGCCGCCCTGAGCCTTGCCGAGTTCTTCCGTCAGACACATAGCAGCGTCTGCAGTCTCCTTGATCAAGGCCTCCTGTGCCTTTGCAACATCATGACCAAATTGCTGCAGGTACTGCTGCGCGACGGATCGTGGAACGTCGGCTGCGGAGGCAAGATTCTTCACCTTGTCGCCCGACCGCGTTTCGCGAGCCGGAGCTCGCGTGCCCTTGTCGAACGAAGGGTCGCGGGCGCCGCTCTGCGCCTGCACCGTCGTGGATGGAGAGGAACTCTTCTCCTCAGACGCCTGCTGTGGAGCAGGCGTGGGTGCGCGATCGGCAATTGGAGCTGCCGCGCGACTTGGGCACGTCGTGCTCTTGGGAGCAGGCGCGGGGGAGGTCGGCGAGAGAGCCTTTCCGCCAGCCGCACCGGCGCGCCAGTTTTGAGAGCGACTAGCACCATGATTGCGCGTCTGCTGAGGGTATCCATCGTTATCCAAGCGCGCGCGTGGCCGAGGAGCTGGAGATCCACCGCGGGCGGGCCGACCCCGCGGTGTTTCGGCAGTGCGATTAGGACCTCCGCGTCCCTCTCCACCGCCTCCTCCCTGCTTCTCAATCGGTACAGCGAACGAAGCAATCTTTGCGACGCCACCGTTCGGATGGAACTCGATCGTGAACGCCATCGGCGTGCCACCCGCCAGCGTCTCCAGTTGTCTGACCGTGTTGCTTACAACCGTCTGCGATGCGCGCAGAACACGAACAAGATTGCTCGCGGGTGCCGCGCACTTGCCTCCCGTCGTCGGAATGAAACCTCGCGACGGGGATTTGTTCGCCTGCACGGGATCGCCTGCCATCGTGCGTACTGCTATATTATTTAATAATGCTATTAGGGTGGCCCACTGGCGCTTACGGACCTGTCGGGACGAAGGAAAAACTTTTTAAGTCCGCAATGTCGGACTCTAAAAGGGCTTACGGACCTCGGTCCTGGCGAGAGCGGACGGAGAAAACCGAATCGCGCTCAGGGGCTGCGATGGGGAGCGAAAGCCTGTTTCGAGCGCAGGGACACCGTCGCTCGACGCCGATCGCGCCGTTCACGGGGCGCCGGAGCCGGACGTCATGGCTTGAGTCCGGGAGTCGAGTCCGGGAACTCCACGTTTGTCCGGGAGGCATGTGAACTGCATGACCGTTGGGGCGCGCGGCCAGTGCACGAGCTGGCAGTTGCCCCTGCGGCATGAGCATTCCCCAAGGAGCACAGCCTGCGCTGGCGCTCGTGGGCCGTGCACCACCCGGGCCGGGTCGTGCACCGCTGCTCATGGGTATGGTCGACGGCGCCGCGCCGCTCGACCCGGCCTCGGAGGTGGCCGAAGGAAGTTCTGCGCGGGGTATCGCAGACGCTCAAAACGGCGCATTTGAGGGCTCGGAGCAGACGCGCGCTTCGACCGGCAGCATATGACCTCGAGAGCGCCCGACGGAGGCTCTGGGGGCTACTATTGTGAATATTGACGTCGATGACCTCTCGCCCGCCCGCCAGACCCACGTGTTCGAGCTGCTCTATGGCCTGATGCTCTTCGCGTGTGCCGTATTCCGTAATCGCTCACAGACAGGTCCTGCGCAAGCGAGAAGTGATGCGAGCTCGTACGCTTGCGCTCTGCGACATGGACGACGATCGCGTCTATCACGTCGCGAGTTACGCTCACCTGCGTCGGCGCGCGCGCGCTCGGCTCGCTTGGGTTCAAATCAGATCCAAAACGGGTGTCCGCGCGCACGAGTCCGTTTCCATCTCGCCATGTGATTGCTACGGTGAGGGCGAGCACACCTCA
>PIVL01000499.1 GCA_003354145.1 Paracoccaceae bacterium | reverse complement strand
ATGAAACATCTATACCGCGTTCCAGAAACATCTCTTCCACCTCGCGAAAGCTGAGATTGAACCGGCAATACAGCCAGACCCCGTGGGTGATGATTTCAGGTGGAAAACGGTGACGTTTAGAGCTGATCGATCGCGTGCTCATCCGAAATCCATATTGGGAAAAGCCAGGTAGAGCAAATGGAGACAGTTAACGTGACAACACCTCCGCAATGGCTGACACAAGGCCAAGGCCAAGACCGCTCGTCGCACCGTTTACAGTGACCTATGCCATTGCCAATGTGTTCCTGACGCTATGGGGGCGGGTGATTATTGCGGTTTTGAATTGAAGGCGGGCGTATGGAGTTTTTAGTTTGAAGGGTCGAACGTCTGTTGTGCAGGACGAAGCCGCCGCTGATCAACATCGCACTGAATTGCGATGTTATTAAGCTCAACCCGTTCTCACCTACATGTCATGAATTTGAGAGAATGCGTACAACGTTTAGCTTTTCCAAGGCCCGCATCACGGTTTCTTCTTCGACGCCAAAGTCAATCAGGCAAGCTACTTCGTCAACGTCGATCTGCTCAACTTGATCAATCATATCCAGGCACTTTTCAGGTGAGCCGAGCAGTCCAGCCATGTAAAAATATTTCGCGAATGACGCTTCCAACGTTTCATCCACAATTTCGTCGGTAAGCTGTCCCACGTCAATTTTGTCAGCATTTTTCAGAAAAGGCACTGACCCGATGTTTGCGGCAGCGAGGTTCAAAGACCCCGCCAGATATTTCTTCATTGGTTCGCGAACCGTCTCGAAAACCATTTCGTCGCTGTCACCTACAAAGGTATGAAGCATCAGGGTAACCGTCCCTCGACCGGTATGGCCTGCATCATCCCATGCTTGTCGATAGAGAGATATTTTTGTCTCCAGCTCTTTCAGCGTTTGGCCAAGCAGGTGCGTAAGCACATTGGCGCCAATTTCTCCGGCTTGGCGAAACGTTTCAGGGTTGGCGGCCGCCGTGATCCAGATCGGCACTTCTTTCTGGATTGGGCGGGGTAGTGTCTGGACTTCAATTTCTTCTCCTTTCGGGTTGATGACCCGATGACCTTCGCCACGCCATAGTTTTCTGAGCGTAGAGGTGTGTTCCGCAAAGACGTTCTTTCGATTGTCAAACTCATCCTGCTTTTCCGAGATAACAAAGTCATTGGGGACCCAGCCACAGGCGACGCCCAGTCCAACACGGCCATTTGATATGTTGTCGACAACGGCCCATTCTTCGGCGACCCGAATAGGATCGTGCAACGGCAGCACCACACTTCCGGCGCAGATTTGGATGTTCCGGGTCGTCGCGGCAAGTGCAGCCGCGAGAACCGACGGGTTCGGAGATAGGCCTCCGAAATTGTGGAAATGTCTTTCCGGGGTCCATAGCCGTACAAAACCATTCTGATCAGCCCATTTTGCGCTGTTGAGAATTAGGTGATATTTTTCCTGATCATTATTTCCTTCGTAGTTGGCGAAATAGAAGAGGCCAAATTGCATGTCGCAGTCTCCAAACCGAATTATCACCAGAGGTTGAGAAACATTAGCGGCCCTGGCAGGGAAAAAAATTGACGTAGATCAAGTAATGAAGTCGGGCAAAAGCGGTACAGTCAGATCTCGGGATGTTTGGTGGTCAGGCAGGCCAGGCAGCGCAATCCAAACTTCGTGCCCTGAAAAGCGAAAGAAACCATCGCTTGCTAGCCACAAAGGCAACCTCCGGTGAAGTCGTTCATGCGATCCGCCTTGCTATGGCGTTAAGCTCACTTCGCTCAGGTGCAGCTATATTTTCGAGAGAAACTTCGAACCCGGAGTCTCCGAGAATGACGTGTTTTGCAGATATGATATCGTTACTTTCATGCATCGGAACGACATTCAGATGCGCGTGCGGCACCCCAAAGCCATGAACAACATAACCGATTCGCATTGGTTTGAACTCACGATGTAGGTTTCGACCAAGCCTTTGCGCGGTTATCATTATGTGGCCTGCAATGTTGTCGGGAATATCGGTGAAATGATCGATATGCGCGCGCGGAATGACCATGAACTCTCCTGGATTTATTGGGCGGAGATTCATAAATGCGAGGCAGTGATCGTCCTGATAAACGAAACTGGCCTCGCTATTGCCGGAAATGATTGAACAAAAGATGCACATAAATTGTTATGTAGCATGGAATAGCCATGTGAAAATAGTGGTTTGGGCTGAGTTGTTTAATCGGATAAAAACT
>PIVL01001125.1 GCA_003354145.1 Paracoccaceae bacterium | reverse complement strand
AACTGGATGGATATTGGTGTTGTTGCTGATGACGCTACCGCTGTTGCTCTTTCTGCTGCTTCACTTGTACGTTTTGTGCCAGTAGCTGATTACGATGGTGCTGTCCCTAGTTTAACTGTACGAGCTATTGATAATACATATGTGGCAGGTTGGTCTAACTCAACTACTGCTGTCGTTAATCTCGACAGCTCTGTTAATGGTGGAATTACTGCAATTGCTGCTGCTACTGACACTATTGATTCTAGCATTACTGCAGTTAACGATGACCCTTCATTTACCGGCAACGCTACTCTTGCTGCTGTCAATGAAGATACAGCCAGCCCGGCTGGCGATACCATTACCAATCTCTTTACCGGCCTCTTTTCTGACCCTGACACTGGCTCTTCTTTGGGTGGCATCGCAGTTATGGCCAATACTGCCAATGCAGGTACACAAGGGGCATGGCAATACTCTTCCAATGGTGGAACCAACTGGATGGATATTGGTGTTGTTGCTGATGACGCTACCGCTGTTGCTCTTTCTGCTGGAAGCTTAGTTCGTTTTGT
>PIVL01000184.1 GCA_003354145.1 Paracoccaceae bacterium | reverse complement strand
GCAAGAGAGCGCTGCAACGAAGAAATAACTGTTAATCAATTTGTCGTAGGTTTGATCCCTACCGCAGGAGCCATAAAAAGCCTCTAACCTCAAAGCGCTGGGGGTTTTTTGGCTTTGCATGCTTGGGATTGGAAAATCTTACGTAGACGCAACGTAGACAAAACCGAGTAATTCAAAACTGCGCCGCGTGGCCAGCCCCGAGACCTAAGTCGAGGTTACGCCCGCAGCGGAACAATACCGCGACAGGTCCATCTTTCGGGTGTGGAGAAAAGTCAGTGCCGCGTTTCCCCTTGATCGACGTCATGGGTCCACCCCGAAGTACGAATAGGCGGAGACCTTCGACGCGACGGCGGGACTGCCGAGCAGAATCTGCCCGGGTTGTTCAAAGGACTTATTTACCGAGGCGCTCATTGCAATATAGGCGTCCGGCGAGATACTGACGTTGTTCGCGACTGCTGCGTTTACCCCGATGAAGGTGCGGCGGCCAATCCTGCATTGGCCTGCCAATACCACGCCAGAGGCTAGGAAGCAGAGATCATCGATCTTCGAGTGGTGGCCCACGAGATTTCCGCTTGAAAGCACCACGCCTTCGCCGATTGAGGCACCGGGCTGAACCACGTTCATCTCCATGATCAACGCATTGGCACCGATAGGCACGTTTCGCCAAACAAAAGCCCGGCTGCTCACATAGCTGGCGAGTTCGTAACCGAGCCCCTTCACTGAGGCGATGAAGCGCTCCCTCACCCAGTTGGATCCGACGGCAACGTGGCACGCGTGATCGCCTGGCGGGAAGGTGTGGTCGATTTCCTCGAATGGGACCACCGGCAGCCCCCCTAGGGTCGTCTCCTCAATGAATTCGGCTTCGACGGAGTATCCGACCACCGTGTAATCACTGTCGTGGCTGAAATACTCGAACGCCACGTTCGCCAGACCGCCGGCACCGACAAGGACGAGAGGTTTCATCGTGCACCTACTTTCGGTTTGCGCGCCGGTGCGACGCCGAGGTGATGCACGAGGTCGGCGTTTTCGCAATCGTTGTCATCGAGGCGCGTAGCGAGGTCCGCCAGGACGGAATCCTGAACAATCCCGGTCATGGAAAGCTGTTTGTTGCCAAGGCGGTCGCTGATCAAGCATGACGCTTCGAGCGCGCTCAGGGAATCCCCACCAAGCTCGAAGAAGTCGTCTAGCGCACCAGCCTTAGGCACGTCTAAAAGTTCCCGCCAGACCTCCGCGATGATCGCTTGGGTTCGCGCCTGCGGCTCGACATATGGCGTCGAGACGGGCCGTTCTGGGCTTGCGGCCTCAAACACCAGCGCATTGCGATCGATCTTGCCATTGGGCGTCAGCGGCATCTCGTCGAGAAGGACGAAGGACGTCGGCACCATGTGATCTGGAAGACGCCTGCTAAGGAAATCGCGCAACTTGGCCGCGCTGAATCCAGGGGACAAGACGGAAAATAGCACGATTTGCGGCTCGCCTGAGGCGTGTTGCTCAAGGCTGGCTACGGCCTGACGAACCTTCGCTTGCGATCTGGCGATCGCTTCGATCTCGCCGAGTTCGATGCGATGACCTCGCAGCTTGATCTGCTGGTCGTTCCGCCCGACGAGCTCCAGCGATCCGTCTGCGCGCCATTTGGCCAGGTCGCTGGTCTGGTAGATCCTGCCCTCGCCGCCTAAAAGGATGTGCTGCAAGTCGGCGAGCGCAGCTCGCGTCTCGTCAGTCGCAGCGAGCATCCGCATGAGCGATGGCGTGCATTGCAGGTGCGTGACCCCGTGCCTGCTGATCTCCGAAGAGATCGAATGGTCGCCCTCCGCCGGTTGCTCCGGGATACGCGTCCGACGAAGCACTTCGGACAGGCGCGACAGCCCTTCGTAAATACGGTCGGCGGGAATCCCGAAATCGACGAGACAGGCAACCTCGCTGACACCGATACTGCGAAGCTTCTCAATCATGGCAACCCCGTCTTCGACCGAGCCGAAAAGGCCCGACTGATCGAAGTAGCGGCAGTAGGCGTGTTCGAGAAGTTCATCCACCTCACGTTCGGTGAGGGCCTCGAGGTCGATTTCTGGCCGGGTTCCCGCGGCCGCGCGCTGCTTGAAGGCAGGGAAGGAACTCGCGTGCTCCTTGACGAGATCCACCGCCGAAGAAAGGTAAGCCTTCATCGGTGCGCGAGCGACATCCATTGCCTCTTCGCGGTTGTCCCCTATGAAGGTGTGAAGCATCAGAGTGACCGTGAAGTCCGCCGGATCGTGACCGGCCTCGCGAAGCGATTGGTGGTAGATCCCGATTTTCTTTTCGACTTCCGCCACCGACTGCCCAAGGAGATGGGTGAGGACGTGCATCCCCATCTCGCCCGACTTGCGCCAAGTCTCGGGGTTGCCCGCCGTCGTGAGCCAGAGTGGTAGTTCCTTTGTGACGGGCCGCGGGTGCGTAAGCACTTCGTGGTTCTTTCCGTCCCCCGTGGGAAAACCGACCACCGCCCATTCCTCGGCGATGCGGGCAGGGTGATGAAGCGGGGCGACGCAGGACCCGGCCCGTATCTCCAGGTTCTTTGTCACAATGGAAACCGCCGCTGCCGTGACGGACGGGTTCGGGTAGAGACCGCCGAAGTTGTGGAAGTGCCGTTCCGGAAGCCAGACAGCCTTGAAACCATTCGCATCTGCAAACTTCGCACCGTCGAGCAGCAGGTCATAGGCGTTGTCTCCGCTGCTGTCGGGATGACCCCAGAAGTAGAGGCTGAGGTCTATGTCTGCCTTCCGCGTTTGCTCCATGTCCGAGACGAGTGACCTCGGCTCGCCTTCGTGAAGCACGACCTTGAACCCTCGGGCCAATGTCCAGAAGATCTCGAGCACGGAGATATCGAAGGACAGCGACGTTGCCGCAAGCCAGACCCCAGGGTCGGCCATACCGATCTGGTCGTCCATTCCAGCGAAAAAGTTCGAAACGTTCCTATGACAGATCATCACGCCCTTCGGCTGTCCGGTGGAGCCCGACGTGAAGATTAAGTAGGCGAGATCATCGGCTCTCACCGCGACCTCGGGATTTTTTGAGGGCGCGGCGTCGATGGCGGGATCCGAGTCGATGAGCAGAGTTTCGACGTCGAACCGGGCGTACTCTGCCGCGAGTTCGCTTTCGGTGACGACGACCGGTGCTCCGCTGTCCCTGAGGTACTGCGCGATCCTGTCTTTGGGATATGACGGATCAAGCGGTAGATAGCCTCCGCCCGCCTTGAGGATCGCAAGCGCACCGATGACCATCAGCGGCGAACGGCGCGTCGCGAGCCCCACAAGGACACCTGGCCCCACCCCCATCTGACGGAGACGGTGCGCCACCCGGTTCGCTTTATCGTTCAGGCTGCCATAACTCAGGAGCTCTCCGCGATGTTCGAGCGCCGGGCGGGTGGGATCCCGCTCCACCTGCTCTTCGAAGAGGCGGTGAAGCGTGCCGGACCGTTCGAAAGCCCGTTCGGTCCGGTTCCACTTCTCCAGGATCAACGTCCGCTCGGCGTCCGGCATCGGGGCGATTTCGGAAATCCCGACGACCGTCCCAGGCGTGCCGTCGGACTCGGTTTCCTCGGCCTGTGACACCGCGATGATCGCCCCGTCGATCTCTATCTTTGGGCTGGTGACGGCGTTATAGTACCGTTTGTGATCCAGTGCGCGGACGAAGCCCGCGACACGGCTTGCCGGTTGCGAAAAGTCCAGCCGACCGGCCGCTGGCGGCAGGGCGTGACGCAGATGCCGGGTCCCGGAACTCCCGACCTGGGGCCTTGGGTCCAACGTTCCGTTCTCGATCTGCGCCGCCAGTTCGCTGAAGCCCTCCAGCGCGGCCTCCAGACATCGCGCATTTAGACTCAGCGCTGTTTCCGAGGGGGAAACAGTGATATTGATATCTATGAGAATATCCCCGGCATCGACCTCGTCTGTCATAAGGTGCCATGTGATGCCGTGCTCCGATTCACCCGCGAGCAGCGCCCAGATGGGGGCATTCAGACCGGCGTGGCGCGGCAGCGGACCATCATGGAAATTGGCCGCGCCTACGCGAGCGGCAGCGATGATCTCGGGCGGAAGGATCTCGAAGTTCACGACGCTGAAGAGCCAGTCGAAATCGGGCCAAAGCGCATTTCCTAACAAGTCGTTAACGCTCTGATATATAGGGATGCCCCTCTCACTCGCCCAACGCAGAACCTCCGTGTTCCCCGAAACTACGAAAGCGATGGAATTGCCGCGGTCAAGCCAAACGGAAGCACATTTTGCGACAGCGGCTTGTTCCCCTACGAATACTGCAGACTTATTACTCATCACTCCCCCAGGGACGCAGGTGCCCGTTGCTTCAAATTTACCCCTATTAAGACTGCACCGGCGCAATGACATAAATCAATTAGATAGTGAGAGGATCCCGATGACTGACGGGCGAGGTTGCATCATTCATCCACAACGGCGAAGACGGAATCGCCAATAGTGGCCAACTGATCGCCAAGACTGGCATTGCCATGTCTGGATGGTGCCCGTTTGGAAAGGTGAGATTACGAGATGTTTTGGCTTGGCGGTTTGGGTGCAGAGAAAAACACCGCTTCCCGACCCGAATACTCGCCGGAACAAGCAGTCTATGATTGCCGCAACGGAGGCACTTGAATTCTGCTTCGGTCGCGTTGTTCCAATACGTATGCACCATTGACTAAGGCTGACTTGAACGAACGCCTGGCTGAACGAGGGATAGTGGCAAAGCAAGAACCGAAGAATGCCCGAACACCGATCCCATTCAATTGCGAAAACGGACATTTGTGGATGGCCACACCCGACAACGTGTTGCGAGGCACTGGTTGCCCGACATGTGCCAAGCCCGGGTTTGCCCTCCAACGCTCAATCTTTTCTTTATTACATTGAAGTAGGCCATCCCGAATTTGGTAAACTCTATAAAATCGGCGTCACCAACAGAGATGTTTGGGATATGTCCGCCACCTAAAGTTCAATCATGCGCCGTCAGCGTCGACTCCTGTGCCGTCATCGGCGGACGGTGAGGGAACTGTGCGATCCGACCGTTGTGGCTTTGCAGCAGGAACTGCATCGGCGCAACAGCGAAGAGACCGGGATACAGTTGGCCAAATTTTTCACCGGGATCACGTCGAATGTTATAAAAATCCATTCCCGGTAGTCCGCCACTCCCTTCTGTGATGTGGACCTTGAAGTCCTCATAGCGGATCGCGCCCAGCGTCGGGCCACTGTAGTAGGACACAAAGTTTCGCCGGCCGTGGCCTTCACCATTCAGGAACAGTGAAGTCTGATCGATGCCATCGGTGATCCGGTCATTCGGAATGCCATCCATCGCACCACCCAATCGTGCCGCTGTTGTGAACAGGTCAGTGACATGGATCACGTCCTTTGGGTCCTGTCCGGGTTCGATCATACCCGGCCACCACGCCATTGCGGGCACACGCACGCCGCCCTCCAAAACGTCGCCTTTCGCCCCGCGCAGCAGGGTGTAACCCGCTGTCGGCCAGAAAGCGTACATCGGGCCATTGTCGCTGATCCACACCACCAGTGTATTTTCAGCGATGTCCGCAGATATCAGCGTGTCAAGCAACCGCCCAACCTGATTGCTGTGCATATCCATGAAAGAGGCCTGCTTGTTGTTCTTGTCAACACCCGGAGCGTTCAGGAACTCCTTTGACGCGGAAAGTTGCACGGCGTAGGACGCCCAGTAGATAAAGAACGGGTTATCATCGCCTGCATGGTCGGTCACATACTGCGTGATCTGATCGATCGACTCGTTTTCAAAGGCTTCTTGCCGTTCCGGTGACAGAATACCAGCCACGCCTTCGATTGGTGTGCGGCCTTCGCCCTTGCGTCCGACATACCCACCCACCGACATGTCGATTCCCGTACGCTCAAAATAGGTCTCGTAGCCGGGAAAATCTGCAAACGGAAACGTGCCGCTTTCATCCTCAAAAGACGCCTGCCACCAGTCCGGGGCTCCATTGAAGAGGCCGTAATAGGCGTAGTCAAAGCCTTGGTTTTCAGGTGCGTGCTCGGGCAGGTCGCCCAAATGCCACTTGCCCCACATCGCGGTGTTGTAGCCCTGATCTGACAGGATCTCGGCGGTCGTGACTTCTTCCGCCGCAAGGCCATCGGTCATTCCCGGCCACAACACAGACAAAAGCCCGGTACGCACAGGATGCCTGCCGGTATTGATCGCTATCCGCGTCGGCGTGCAGGAAGGCTCGGCATAGGCTGACCAGAACCGCATTCCATCAAACGCCATCTGATCAAGCTCATCAGTCGGCGTTCCGCGATGGCGTCCGCCACCTTGCCAGCCCAACTCTCCCCAACCGATATCGTCGGTCAGGATATAGATGATGTTGGGTTTCTTCCCAAAACGTTCTTCCAGCACGGCGAGTCTTTCGTTGATCTCCCCGTCCTCGGCTGCCCAGGCTTCGGCATTTCGCTGCGCATAGTCCAGATGTGGACCGTCCGGCTCGATGGCCATGGCCGGATTAGATATTATCGCGGATAACACGGCTGCCGATACTAGTTTTACGACGGGTTTCATTCCAAAATTCTCCCGGTGGTTTTTTGGCTAAAGGGTTCACAGAACTACAAGTCGTAGGCTAAACTAATCTAGACCTTTAAGTCCAGTAAATTGACCTAACCGTACAGTTTCACTCAATTCGAAAGATAGTAGAGGTTCACCATGAACGACAATTCAGATAACTCTGTTGTGCGGCGACAGCGCGTGTCACGGGACGATTGGCTGGCTGCCGCACTAGAGATTTTGGCGGTTGGAGGAATCGAAACTGTCAAAATTGATCGACTGGCGAAGAGGCTAGGCGTCGCTAAAAGTGGGTTTTATTGGCATTTCAAAAACCGCTCGGACCTTCAGGAACAAATTTTGAGGCACTGGCAGGATGTGTACACAAAAACCCTGACTGATGACGCAGCCTTTTTCGAAATTGATCCAGCAACGGCTTTGCGCCTTATTGCTGCCCGCGTCGATACCGAAGACTTGGCGCAGTATGATCTAGCGATAAGTGAATGGTCCAAACATGACGACCGAGCGAAAGCCGCTTACCGTAGTGTTATTGAAATGAGACTGTCATTTGTATCCCATTTGTTCGAATCGTTAGGCTTTTCGGGAACGGAACTAGAAATGCGAGCGCATCTCTTTGTTGGATACCATTCCACCGAAACGTCTGTCTTTCTGGACTTGCCCCACGGTGATCGGAAAACTCTTAGAAAACAAAGGTTGGATTTCCTGTTGTCAGGCGCACCAAACAAATAGCACCCCCCACAACGACGGCCTCATTTTGAAATTCGGTGGCGGCAATGCGTGGCCCCAATACAGACCCAACGCCAACGAAACCCTTTCCAGGATTCTTTACCCAAATACGATCGCCTTCCTCCAGCATACGCAATGAATTGCTGTATCAAGAGCCACCGCCACCCGAGATGAAACCGTGTTCAACAACCTCATCCCAAATTCGGGTCACCGCATAGCCGTTAAGTTGGCGACTAGCATGTTGCGTTTTTTGTCCATTTGTTCTTGGATCTTGTGGGCCAGATCTGCCTCTGGGCCGCAGCAGACGACCGCGGTTTCCTTCATCTCGCGGTGTGTTCGATGGGCAGAGTCGAGCATTGCCCGCCGTACGATGTCCAAGATTGCTTCCCGCTCTGCTGCCGGAAGATCGTCGGAAAGGGCTGTCTCCAGCTCTTGAGTCACACGATTTGAAAGTTTCTCAAGGTTCATCTGGTATTCTCCGTTTCTGAGCTGCTCTGTAAACCAAGTGCCGGGATGGCAATTTTAGGCAGCCATTTACAGCCTCCGCGACTGACATTCCCAGAATGCGTGACCTAAAGGCGAGGTTAGCCCCACAAACGCCCTTGTGGCAACGAATACTTGGCCTTCAGCGGCGACCAGAAATCTTTCGTAAGATTTCGGTAAATTCCACGCGATTGCTCTCGGGTTAACGGGCCGCTGAGAAAAGAATAAAGACTTGGACACGAACGGAGAAGAACACAAAGATCTATGATCTCAGCTGGTGGCCTGAGATATTTGGAGCGGCAGGCGTAGTTTTGTTGATCTGCGCTTTTATCGTATTGGCGCGCGGATTTTTATGAGCCAACATCTTGGTCAAGCAGAATAACGTAGGCATTGCGCGCTGGCCAATTTCGACGACGGGTATATCTTACCAAAGAACACCAACATCGGAAACTTGTTATGAAAAATTTCAAAATCGCATCAATCCCGGCCGATGGTATTGGACCCGAAGTAATTGCCGCTGGATTGCAGGCGCTTGAGGTCTTGGCAAAACGTGATGGCGGGTTTTCTCTGGAGGTGACAGATTTTGATTGGGGATCTGAGCGGTACAAACGCACCGGAGCTCTTATGCCCGAAGACGGTACGGATCAGCTTAAAGAGTTTGACGCGATTTTCTTTGGCGCGGTTGGGGCCCCCGATGTGCCAGATCATGTGACGCTTTGGGGCCTGCGCCTGCCGATCTGCCAGGGGTTCGACCAATACGCCAATGTTCGTCCGACCAGGATATTGCCGGGCATCAATTCGCCCTTGGCAGGTGTCGGGCCCGGTGATCTGGATTGGGTGATCGTGCGCGAAAACTCTGAAGGTGAATATGCTGGCATGGGCGGTCGGGCGCATCGCGGTCATCCCGAAGAAGTTGGTACCGAAGTTGCGGTGTTTACCCGTGTTGGCGTGACACGGATTATGCGCTTTGCCTTTGAGCTGGCACAGTCGCGCCCGCGCAAGTTGTTGACCGTTGTAACAAAATCAAACGCGCAACGCCACGGCATGGTCATGTGGGACGAGATCGCAGCCGAAGTGTCACAGGACTTTCCCGATGTGACCTGGGACAAGATGCTTGTTGACGCTATGACCGTACGGATGGTCAAGGACCCCAAGAGCCTCGACACATTTGTGGCAACAAATCTGCACGCCGACATTCTATCGGATCTTGCAGGGGCACTGGCGGGCAGTCTTGGTGTGGCTCCAACCGGCAACATTGACCCGCAGCGGCGATATCCTTCGATGTTTGAACCCATCCACGGATCGGCTTTTGACATAACTGGCAAAGGCATTGCCAATCCGGTCGCCACGTTCTGGACCGCCGCGCAGATGCTTGAGCATCTGGGAGAGATCAAAGCGGCAGAACGTCTTATGAAAGCAGTAGAAGAGGTCTGTGCCGCAGGGATCATGACCCCGGACAT
>PIVL01000498.1 GCA_003354145.1 Paracoccaceae bacterium | reverse complement strand
GTGGGTTTTTAGATTTTTCCACAGGTCTTGTCATTGGTGTTTCTGCATCGAAGTCCACATCTCTTACCGGCAACGCTGGTGTTATCAGCCAGACAATTGCGGGGGCAAGTTTGTCAATAGATTTTGTCCGGTTTATTGGGCAGACCAATTTGGCCGGTGGTATTATGATCCATCCAAACGGCGGCGAAAGCGCAACGTAGGGGAAATTGATATGCCAACCAAAGCAGAACTTGCGTCAAGGCTGACTGCGGCTCGTGCTGAGATTGCCAGACTGTCTGCGCTGAAAGGTGATATAAAAGAACTGCAGGCCAAGAACCATGAGTTGGGTAGTACCGTCGCCGCATTAATCAGGGCCAAGGATGAAAAGGCCGACAGCAATGTTGCCGATTTGCTGGTATCGATAGACGCCGCAGAAAAGAAGGCCGCAAAGGTAGCGCGCGACAAAGACAAAGCGATTGACCGTTTAGAGGATGAAATCAGGGTTTTACAATCTAAGACCCGGCCACCGAACAAGGAACAGGCGGCTGAACTTGCCGGTGCGCGCGCCGAAATAGACAAGCTGCAACGCGAATTGAGGGCAACATGAGTGTCATTCTTCCGTCACGCATCGTTCTTACACAAATGGCCGGGACCGTTGTTTGTCCCGTGCAAATCAGGCAGAATGCAACCGAGACAGTCAGGATTGATTACATGACTTGCTGCATAAAAGTTTTATATATGTGTATCGCGCAAAACGCCGACAAAACCTATCTGATGGTTGATAAATCCAGCACAGACTTCTCGGCGGCGACAGAAATCACATTCGATATTTGGGAAAATTTCGGCGGCACACTCGTTCTGAGTAAAAGCCTTACCGGAGCCGATATCACGCTCGCGAATGACTTCACATATACCTTTGACATCACATCGACCGAAAGCGGGGCAATGTCCGCGACAAGGAAATATTGCGAAACTTGGATCACGGCAAGCGGCGGTGATCGCCAGATAAGCGGAGCCGGTGTGTTTGAGGTGAAAGACACAAGGAAATTTGACTGATGGCTGATCTGTTAGGATATAGAAACTGGGCTGTAACAAGCGCTGGTGATATTGTTGCGACGAGCGCTGTCGAGGTTCGTATAAAGTCCAGCGCAGCCCTTGCAACCTTGTATGAGGACGCGGGTGCCGTGACGCCACTTGTAAACCCGTTCACGGCAGAGACGGACGGGTCGTTTGAGTTCTTTGCCGCTCCTGATCTGTACGATCTGATCGTAGGCACCGGGCTTTCGCAGGAAACCGTGCCTCTGAATTTGATGCCAGAAAGTTCAGATGTTAGCTTTATACCGGCTCTTGCAGATGCGGCATCAGGAGGGAACGAGGCGACGGCTGGCACCGCCAACGGGAGATATGTTCAGGATGGTCGGCTATGCCTTTTGAAAATCCGTTTTGTAAATATAGACACGACAGGGCTTACCGCTGGCAACGATGTTTTCATCACGGGCTTGCCAATCGAATCAGCACTTTCAAACCCTAGAACATACGGAGTGGTCAAATCCGATATAGTAGATTTTTCTGGCACACTGATATGCGAAATTTTGTCCGAAACTAGTTATCTGAAGTTGTACGACCAGCAAAGCGGTTCCTTTGGGGATTATCTTTTGGTGTCTGCTTTGACCAGTGGCACCGCTGACATAGACCTGTCAATTGTTTACGAGGTTGACGCATAAACGGGTTGCCAGTTTGGCAAAACGACGCACATGCTGTATAATGCGCGGTTGAAAGACCCGCGCAAGTTCGTGTGATTGTCCAATGGCCATACTGATAGAAAATGTATTAAAGATTGCCGCCGTTGTTTTAGCGGGGTTGAGCAGCGTTGGCGGCGCTGGGTGGGCGATTATTAACGCAGTCAACGCGGCAGAACTCCAGCGCAATAGCAACACTGAAGGTCTTGAGGGGACGGTTAGCGATTTGAACAGCCTGTATAGAATGCATGGGACGCAGGCCGAAGATATCACCAACCTTGAAAAACGAGATATTGAACAAGCGGTGAGGCTTCAACACCTGATCGATGGACAGAGCAAACAGCTTAAAGCCACCCAAGACCTCATAGACGCAGTGAACAGCCTTAGTGATTAGGATTAACCAGTAAACCGTGAGGTTTTTTAATGAGTAATTTACCAGACAGTCAGGTGGGAAACGCCAGTTCAGCACTATACGAGACCGCGAAAACATACGAGGGGGTTTGGGAATGGTCCGAGGGACACAACCCTG
>PIVL01001124.1 GCA_003354145.1 Paracoccaceae bacterium | reverse complement strand
CAAGTGAGGAGGAAGAAATAATGAAACAAATATTGATGCCGACCACTAGGTCCGCCGCCACTGCAGCGCTTGGCCTGATCATGGCTTTCGGCTTTACCACGGCGACCCAGGCCGGGGCTTGGGTGCCGGGGCCGTCGCCCGTTGGCGGCTGCCCCGGCGGCGATGGTGCCACATGGGTTTTGGCCCCCACTAGCTTAGCAAGCGAGTCGGATGTTGGCAATAATTCCGACCAAAACGGTGACGGGTACTCCTGCTTTCGGGTCAACAAAGGCCTTACAAAAAAGCAAGGTGGTAACCCCACTCTCAATATTAGCGGCGTTTACGTTGTAAAGGACAACACCAACAAACTTACTGTTGTCCTCCCATAGCGTCTCTTTTCGGACCAAATCTTTGGCCGTTGAGCCAGCCGCCCGCGCCAATCCATGCGTCGGGCGGCCTTTGGTCATCCGGGCACGCCCTGAGACACGGCCCAAAACCCAAGCGAAATGGAGAAGAAATAATGAAACATACATATATACTATCCACCGCAACTGCCCTTGTTCTGGGG
>PIVL01000497.1 GCA_003354145.1 Paracoccaceae bacterium | reverse complement strand
TATGTGCGTGATGCACTGGCTGGCAGGGCATGTTTACATGCCTGAGAAGCACCGGCCATGGGGCGGTGCCGGGCCACCCGGGGCGGTCTATTACTTCTCGACTGACCGCAAGGGTGAACATCCTCAATCCCACCTGGCCAAGTTCGAGGGTATCCTGCTAGCCGACGCGTTCAGCGGCTACAAAAAACTCTATGAACTTGACGCGGCGGGGGCCGTGCGTGTGCGCGAAGCAGCCTGCTGGGCCCATCTGCGGCGTGACTTTCATGATGTCTGGAGCACGGCCAAATCCGAGATCGCGCGGGAGGCCCTCGACAGGATCGGTGCGCTCTATGACATCGAGCGCCAGATTGCGGGTCAATCCGCTGAACAGCGCAAAGCCGCGCGCCAGAAACTGACCAGACCCAAAGTCGAAGCGTTCAAATCCTGGGCAGAGGTTCAGCTTGGGCGCATCCCCGGCAAGGGTGATCTGGCCAAAGCATTCCGCTACGGCCTCAAACGCTGGCCGTCTTTCTCCCTGTTCCTTGATGATGGTCGTGTCGCCATCGACACGGATGTTGTTGAACAGCCCCTTTCTCAGGTTTTTTGGGTCTTTGGTGGCTTTTCTCGCCACGCCTCGACCATCTTTGCATAGGAAGCCTCGGCATTGGCGACCAATTCTATTTCCCGATGCCGAAGTTCCTTGATCCAGTAATCACGCCCAGGACCGGCTTTTCCGTGGGCTTTAGGGGCTCCGGCGCGTAATTCTAATTTGCGCATCTTCATTGCGACAAATGCCGGACGTGCCCACTGGTAAGGGGCGTCCTTGGTGAGGAGATGCCAGATCAGGGTTGCAATTTTGCGCGCAGTGGCAACCGCCGCAATATTGGCGCCCTTTCGATCTTTGATACGCAAAAAGAACGCACGCAAAGGACCGGGGACTGAAGCGGCACTCCATGCGGCCTCAACCAGCATCGTTCGAGCGGTTGCATTTCCCTGTTTGGTGATCCTACCGTGGATGGCCTCGCGGGTGCCGGATTGGCGTACCCTCGGCGTTAAACCAAAGTAACTGGCAAGCTTCCCAGGGGTGGCGAACCGGCTGATATCTCCGATCGATGCTATCACGGCGGTAGCAATTACCGAGCTAATGCCAGCCACGGCCATCAGTTTACGCATCTGCGGATCGTCAAGAGAGATGTGGATCAGATCGCGCTCAAGCGTCTCCAACCGCCCAGCCAACCAATCCAACTCATCGAGATGCCGCTCAAGAAGATCGCGTTCGGTTTTTGGCAGAGGGGCCTTGGCCAACCAACGTCGCCCACCTTTCCCGAACAGATGGCCTGCGTATTTTGGGATTAGGTTGGCGTGCAGGACTGCCTGAACGCGACTTTTGGATCGTCGGATAGAGCGCACTACCGCTGCGCGCTCTGAAACAAGTCGCCTTAGTGCAAGCGTTTCGTCATCCGCCGCCCACACCTCAGGCAGGAACCCTGCTGCATGAAGTTGGGCTAGGATTTTTGCGTCTACCTTGTCGGTCTTTACCCGGGCATGAGCGATTGCCTTCACCTGTAGTGGGTTGGCGATCACCACCCGAGCCGCGAATGGGGTCAGAAGCCGGACGATCGTCGCGGTGTTTCCCGTGGCCTCAAGAACGACCTCGTCATCTGGTTGCAGACTTCGCCCGAAATCCACGACCGCATCATGCTCCATATCGACCTTGAAACTGTCTGTTATTTGGCCATCATCACAGATCGCGACTTGCGCGAAACTTCGATGGACGTCCATTCCTATTGATCTCATCATATGTACTCCTTCTCGTTGTTAAAGGAGTGCACGGGCTCGTACGACAATTACGGATACGCGCTCGCGGCGCACACGGGCTGGTCGTAGGGGCGGCCAGATAACAACACGAGCTCGCAGCTCATTGTCCAGTCGGCCTGCCCGCTTCTTCGCACTCCGACGCCCCGATCCCGCGAAACCTGTCTAACATGACATTTGAAAAACAGGGGCGGAAATCGAAGCGCCGAAGTCAGCATGCCCTATAACAACATCTGCGAACGCTCGATCCGCCCCATTGCCCTTGGCCGCAAAAATTATCTGTTCATGGGGTCAGTAGGCGGTGGTAAAGCTGCAGCTACCGCCTATACGCTCATCGAAACCGCCAAGATGAACAAGGTCGATCCCGAAGCATGGCTCACTTGGGTTCTCGAACGCCTGCCCGATCACAAAATCAACCGCCTCGCGGAACTCATGCCATGGAATTGGACCCCAGAAGA
>PIVL01000496.1 GCA_003354145.1 Paracoccaceae bacterium | reverse complement strand
CCCAATGACCAGAACCGCACATAATCCGACCCTGACCGCTTTGCGCGGCGCGTTGCTGTGCGACCTACTGATCCTGACCAGCCTCTGAGCGTGCCATCCGGCGCGTCCGCTCAGAGGAGGTAGCCAGCGCGCCACGGCATCAGGACAGAACAAAAGAGAACTCTTAATATGACCAATATTTCAGACAAAGATCGCGTGTGGATTTTCGACACGACGTTGCGCGACGGCGAACAAAGCCCCGGCGCTACGATGACCTATTCAGAAAAGCTCGAGATCGCCGGGCTGCTGGATGACATGGGCGTCGATATTATCGAGGCCGGATTTCCGATTGCCTCTGAGGGAGATTTCAAAGCCGTCAGTGACATCGCCAAAAACTCAAAGGACAGCGTTATCTGTGGCCTTTCCCGTGCTATGTTCGGCGATATTGATCGGGCCTGGGACGCAATAAAACACGCGCGACAGCCTCGTATTCATACGTTTATCGGCACATCACCACTGCACCGGGCGATTCCTGATTTGACCATGGATGAAATGGCCGAGCGAATTCATGACACCGTGACTCATGCACGCAATCTGTGCGAAGACGTTCAGTGGTCTCCGATGGACGCCACCCGTACCGAATGGGATTATCTGGCACGCGTTGTTGAGATCGCCATTAAAGCCGGGGCCAGCACCATCAACATCCCGGATACGGTTGGCTATACCGCACCCAACGAATCCGCCGAACTAATTCGCCGCCTGATCGCCGAAGTTCCTGGTGCTGACGAGGTGATTTTTGCCACCCACTGTCACAATGACCTTGGTCTGGCGACAGCCAACAGTCTGGCCTCGGTCGAGGGCGGTGCACGCCAGATCGAATGTACGATTAATGGACTCGGGGAACGCGCAGGCAATACAGCGCTGGAAGAGGTCGTCATGGCGCTGAAAGTGCGAAACGACATCATGCCCTGGACCACTGGCATTGACACCACCAAGATCATGAACATTTCGCGGCGCGTGGCCACGGTTTCGGGATTTGAAGTGCAGTTCAACAAAGCGATTGTTGGTAAAAATGCCTTTGCTCATGAAAGCGGCATCCATCAGGACGGCATGCTGAAGAACGCCGAAACGTTCGAGATCATGCGTCCCGAAGATGTCGGCCTGACTGAGACCAATATCGTCATGGGCAAACATTCGGGCCGTGCGGCACTGCGCTCAAAATTAGGTGATCTGGGCTTTGATCTGGGGGATAATCAGCTCAAGGACGTGTTCGTGCGGTTCAAGGAATTGGCAGATCGCAAAAAAGAAATTTACGACGACGACCTGATTGCATTGATGAAGACTGGTGAAGATGCCGGAAGCGATAGGCTCAAACTCAAATCTCTGCAGGTTGTCTGTGGCACCAACGGCCCGGCAAAGGCGGAATTGGTGATGGAGGTTGACGGTATCGAGAGCTCTACCATACAAACCGGCGACGGCCCGGTAGATGCGAGCTTTAACGCCGTCAAAGCCCTGTTCCCGCATAATACCCGATTGCAGCTTTATCAGGTGAATGCTGTGACCGAAGGCACCGACGCACAGGCCACGGTTTCCGTGCGGATGGAAGAAGACGGGCGCATCGTGATGGGCCAATCGGCAGACACCGACACAGTTGTCGCCAGTGTCCGCGCCTATGTGAACGCCCTGAACCGGTTGATTGTAAAGCGTGAGAAAACCGCTCCGGGCAACGACACTCGCGAGGTCAGTTACAAAGACGTTTCCTGAGAACGCACGGCAGGTCGGAACAATGTTTCGACCTGCCGTGACATACCGCTTTGAGCATCTGCTATCTTCAGAACGGCTTTGTTGCACAAATCGAATGAGGGGATTCATGTTGTGAATCCAGCGTGATAGCTGGCTGTGATGAGCAGCTGAACATCAACGACTTACAATACCAAGTGTCAATCGGCATTGAAGTTTGACCCCCTATCGGCGTCCAAAAGTGACCCTCTTTGTGCTGAGCTGGCCCGGTGCTGCGTAGTCTCCATTTAACGCAGCTGCGGCAGGACTTCTTGATCCGGGCGATCCGGATCACCTTCATTTGCGCGGTCATCATGTCGTGCAATTCGCTGACATCCTCACCCACCACACGTAAATCACTGCCGCAGTCAGAGCAGCAGGTGCCAGGATCAAGCTCGCGGCGTTCCCGCAGGGTTGCGTCAGAGACACATGGGCGGCGACGTAAGGCGGGTGCAGAGGGCTCATCAGCGGCCGGTTCATCCTGACCTTCGTCA
>PIVL01000495.1 GCA_003354145.1 Paracoccaceae bacterium | reverse complement strand
GCAATGCCAGTATCCAGTTTGCTCAGCCAGTTTTTCGGCGTGGCATAGGCGGGTGGCAAACGATAGGCGCCGAATTTGTTTGAAAACGGAATGCAGATGGCTTTGCGACCCAACAACAGGGACCAATAGACGCCGTGATAGCTGTTGGAAATGACAGTCTTGCCGCTGGCCATGAACCGAATGGAATCCTCAAAACTCCCGACATTGTTGGCCTTGGCAGGCATCGAATCAGGAATATTGATCCCCTGTTTCTGCGTCTTGCCACCGTGCCAGTAGAACACAACATCATGTTCGGGCGTTATGGTTTCATCAAACAATGGCGACATGCAGCTGGCACAAGGGGCATAGTCATACCGGGTATCACCCCAGTCCCGGCTGCCGACCAGATCACATAATTGCCGCGCTCTGCGGTATTTTCCAGAGATGGGAAATGACTGGCGCGTTCCAACGCCCCAGGCGATATGCAGGGGGTTATTTGTTTTGTTAACACCCTTTGCCTCGGCCAATCCGCCAAAAATCTTGCCACCTCCGAAAATCGTTGCATCATACGGCGCTGAAGGCTCGCGCATGTCTTTGACTTGGGCGTCGCCCCAGTCAAAATAGTCAAAGGGACTGCAGGCAAAATCACCGATATTTTTGGTGTTACGCAAGTGTTGGAACAAAATCTTCATAGAACCATCTTGCGAAAGTCGTCAGCGGATTTGATCCCCAACCGTTGCAGAAAATCGCGGGCAGCGTGGTCCTGAATTGGGTTATCTTCGATCAGCTTGGCCTTGTCCAAAATAGCGCCTTTGCGCTGCTCTTGATCCGCACCCGAAATAGCCGTGCCGGAAATTTTGTTCTGCATCTCGCTTCGCGAACGCAGGTAGTAATGGTTCAACTGCAATCCGGCATTGGTCACATAACTGCCCCGCTCTCGCGTTTTGTTTGATGTGACTTTGCCCAGCATATTGGCCGAGCCATTTCCCATAGACCGCGTGCGAAATTTATGCGTGCTGACCTGGATCACGTCGCAGGGGGCAACGATACATTTGAATTAATGAAATCTCGACGACACGACCAAACAGCATATTGGAACACCAAACCGCTTAAAGCTGGACCAGATTGTTAAGAGGGCAGTGATTGGTTTTGAAGCACAAAACCGCAAAGACCATTTCTTTTGAACAGAGCAGGTACAGCGCTGGCGAACCAGCACGAATTTCAGCGCCAAAAACCGGCGCGCAACCTTATGGGTAGTACTATACGCTATTTTTCGGCCTGAACTAAAACACTAGTTAGTAGAATCTGTCCATACAGACTTTCGCCGTTTTCTGGAAATCCACCACGCCATTGTTCGGGGCGCAAAATTTGCCACAAAAAGAGTCATGGTACGTTTGTTTTGCAAACTGGAGAATCGGCCGGCATTCTTAAAATGCCATAGTTTTCCGATGGAACAACTGACGTCATTATATGTGACCGCTGGCAGTTTCAGCACGTTTATCCCATGGGCGCGGCCAATTCCGGGGCGGCCCTTGATGTCGGCATCTTCCAAAACATCGCTTAGCGCCATTTGATCGCTTTTGTCGTCAACGCCGCATTCGGACTCCCATAAATTGACAAAGGAAACCACATTCGGCGTGTTACGAAAAAAGATCACGCCGGAATTCAACGTCCCGTTTTTGTAGGGGTCCTGCGACAGCATTTCCTTGGGGTGGCGCGGCGTCACGGCAATGTCACCGCCTGAAAAATCGCTGTGTTGGATGGTTTCCAGGACGATCACATCGGCGTCTATGTACAAAACATCCTGATCAAAATGCTTTAGAAAGTGCTTAACACAGCGTGGTTTATGGGTGGCTTTGATCGCTCCGCTGACCGAGTTGTCGTTGTACCCGTCGGGCGGATCAACTTTAATGACCTCGCTTTTAAGCTGCGAGGCCTGTTCTGGCGTCAAGCCAATGTCGTAAATCACCGGATACGTCCCATGCCGTTGAAAGACGTTTTTTTCCAGTGAAGGCAGAAACTGAAAAAAACCAGCATCGGCGCAAGTCAGAAACCGAAATTTTTCAGTGTTCATTTTAGTCTCCCTAACAAAGCATCAACCTTGACTTTGAATTCCAACGTCGCCTGCCGACAGATGGCTAACATTTCAGGCTGAGCAATGCCAGTATCCAGTTTGCTCAGCCAGTTTTTCGGCGTGGCATAGGCGGGTGGCAAACGATAGGCGCCGAATTTGTTTGAAAACGGAATGCAGATGGCTTTGCGACCCAACAACAG
>PIVL01001123.1 GCA_003354145.1 Paracoccaceae bacterium | reverse complement strand
GCGGCATGAGAGATGATGATTTCCCGATTTGCCGAACCTGTAGCGAAGCCTTCCCTGACGGCGGCGACGGCTGGGACGGCGACTGCCCGAGTTGCGCCGACAAGTCTTGGCTGGCTGATGATCCCGAAATGGCCGGCCAGATCGCGAAGGTCGACGAGAACCGGGCCGATCAAAACGAGTATCTGGCGGAACGGTTTGCCTTGGACGCGCGTGAGTTGGCAATGGTTCTGGTGGCGCTGCGATTCTGGCAGCGCGTCCACGACGATAATCCGTTCCGCAGCAATGCGGCGGGATGGAAAGAGCTGAACGAGATGTGCTGGCAACAAAACATCGAACCGCTCTGCAACGACGAAATCGAAACGCTTTGTGAAAGGATAAACACATGACTCGCGCCGATTACCAAATCAATTCTGTCACCGACGAGATCGTGACACTCACCGATCTGAACCTTGGCAATATGTCTGTGACCAACGACGCCGAGGCGGTGGTGGCCGAGGTTGCCAGAGCGCATCCCGGTCGTCGGATCATCTACTACGACACTGACGGC
>PIVL01001122.1 GCA_003354145.1 Paracoccaceae bacterium | reverse complement strand
CCCCAGAACAAGGGCAGTTGCGGTGGATAGTATATATGTATGTTTCATTATTTCTTCTCCATTTCGCTTGGGTTTTGGGCCGTGTCTCAGGGCGTGCCCGGATGACCAAAGGCCGCCCGGCGCATGGATTGGCGCGGGCGGCTGGCTCAACGGCCAAAGATTTGGTCCGAAAAGAGACGCTATGGGCGGACAACAGTAAGTTTGTTGGTGTTGTCCTTTATAACGAAAACGCCTCTATGATGGAGAGTGGGGTTACTACCTTGCTTTTTTGTAAGGCCTTTGTTGAGCCGAAAGCAGGAGTGCCCGTCACCGTTTTGGTCGGAAGCATTGCCAACATCCGACTCGTTTGCATCGTCACTGGGCCACAAAACCCATGCGGCACCATCGCCGCCGGGGCAGCCGCCAACGGGATCGGGACCGGGTGGATTTACCCCGGCCTGGGTCGCCGTGGTAAAGCCGAAAGCCATGATCAGGCCAAGCGCTGCAGTGGCGGCGGACCTAGTGGTCGGCATCAATATTTGTTTCATTATTTCTTCCTCCTCACTTGT
>PIVL01000007.1 GCA_003354145.1 Paracoccaceae bacterium | reverse complement strand
ATCGCAGCGCGTACAAATGAGACGGCGGAAGGGTGCTCTTTGAGCCGAATATGCCAGTCTGGCGGAGTTTTCGACGCGGCGTTCAAGATTGTTTGGACAAATTTATCAACGGTTCTGAAATCCCCGCCAAAGATACGAAGCTGACTGTCACCGGGATATTGAAGCGGCACAAATATGAATTTCTCATCCAATGAATGCTGAGATGCCATTGCCTCTGGCGGGGTCGCGGGTTGTCGCTGGGTGATCGTGTCGCGAAGACTGTGCCACTGGAATGGGTTAATGTCATTTTCCTTGGCCCAAGCGACATACGGGGCGGATACGCGCGGCAGTGAATTGTTGAAATTCACGCCATTTGGGTCAATCGTAATGCGATCCGGAAAGGGAGCAAGTTCAAAAAACAGGGTTTTGTTTCCGGCGTCTTTTGCGGCATCCATAAAAACCCGGCGCGCACTGTTAAGCCCGTTCCATGCAACGGCCACCACATCGGGATTACGTTCAAAAAACGCGCGGCTACCTGCATATTGTCGCCGAAACACCCAAAGTTTCACGCGCCGAACAATTGCGTTTTCGGGAATCTGCGTCGAAGCATCCAACGCAGTTTTCGCCCGCCGTCGTGTCTCGGGGTAGGATTTGAGTCCGAATGGGGCGAAGCCTAAGAACCGTATATCTCCCGCAACTCCTAGCATTGTAGCAACACGATGCTTTTTGCGTTTTCGGGGGTCCAAGCAAACAAACAAGATTTTGTCAGGGGCTTTTGTCAAAATCAGCTCAATTCAGATAAGGTTGAGAAATTGCAATATGCGCGGTGTTCGTGCCTTTGCGTTTATCACAATGCGAAGTCAAAACGCGACAGAAAAAGCAGAGTCTACCTCCGCCCCTGGACCCGTGAATTTTGTACCCTCTTCCAAGTAGGTATGGCGCGCGCGCTGATCGTATTCGTCGGTCCCGCATTGCAAGTGTTTGCCCAAAGGTTGTCTCAGCACAACATTTTCCCAGCATGATGGGCGTAAGGTCGGGGGATGGTAAACGCATTCAAGAAAACTGAAAACCGTCCGAATATGACCCTTCCATTTGACCAAAGCACAAACGTGCAAGACATCATGGTGAACTGGCCCCAAACAGTGCCGGTTTTTCTAAAGCATCAAATGTCATGTATTGGTTGCTATGTTGGGCCGTTTCACACCATAGCAGATGCGTGTTTTGAACATAATATTGACGAGCAACTGTTTTGGAAAGAACTGGCGGTCGCGATGGCGTCCGATCCTAAATCCCAGCTTCGCTGAGCAATACCAGTTTATGCGGGTCAGTAACCACAACACGCTTGCGCGTACTTGCGACCAACCCGCCTTTTTGCCATGCACTAAGCAACCGGCTGACCGTGTGCAATGTGGTGCCTGTCATATCAGAAAGGTTCTGACGGGTGATCGGAAAGTCGATGGCGATGCCGTTTTCAACCTTCTTGCCGTTTTGGTTGATCAGTCGCAGAAGGGTGTTTGCGACCCTTTGTTCAACGTGCTGGGTCGCCATTTCGACCACGCGATTGTTAACCTCGCCCATACGCTCGCCCAGCGTCTTGTAGTTTTCTGTGGCAAACCCCGGATAGTCTGCCGCAAATTTATGCCAGAGCGCGTTTGGCCAGGACAGTGTCAGGCATTCGTCTGCGGTCATGGCAGTGGCAGGATAAGTATCCCGGTGCATCGCGGCGGCAATGCCAAACAACTGGCCCGGTGCAATATGCAGAACAATAATCTGGTCGCCGTTTGGCGTGGTGCGGACAACCCGGATGTGGCCATCCAGCAGCAAATAGAACCGGCCTGCCGGGTCGCCTTCGATAAAGATAGACAATTCTCGATTAAAACGTTTAGGTGTCGCCAAATCCAGAACGGTCCTTATCTGAGCTTTTGCAAGGTTGCGAAAGGGCGGGAGGTTCGTTAGCAGGCTTTCGTCAAGATTATTCAATTAGCTGCGCCAGAGTTTGTTGTAGAGCAATGTTACATGCCATTCCTTATCGTAAAACACGCCCAAGACAAACACTACAACACATAATCCAAGGAAAATATCATGTTTGGAAGAATCGCAACACTTGCCGCTGCCGCAACTTTGGTTGGACAATTCGCCTTTGCTGAAACCTATGAAGTCAAAATGCTGAACAAGGGTGAAGCCGGGGCAATGGTGTTTGAGCCCGCGTTCCTGAAAGTGGAAGTTGGAGACACCGTGGTGTTTCTTCCAACCGACAAGGGGCACAATGTTGAGAGCATCAAAGGAATGTTGCCGGACGGGGTTGAGGCCTTCAAAAGCAAAATGAACGCCGAATATACTCTGACACTTGAACAGGAAGGGGTCTATGGCATCAAATGTACGCCCCATTACACCATGGGCATGATCGGGCTGATTCAGGTGGGTGACCCGGTAAATATTGAGGCGGCAAATGGCGTCAAACAAAAGGGCAAAGCCAAAAAGCGGTTCCCCGGTTTGTTTGAAATGGCCGCCGTTAGCGAATAAGATACCTGACAGGCCAAGCCTTTGCGGTGTTGGTATGGGGCAGCGCAGCATTGTTGCGCTGCCCCCATTAGTTTCAAAGGAACACGACATGTCAGAGCGTAACCAAAAAACCTTTGGTGGGCCTGCGATATTCAGCTATGGGTTCCGGCCGTTTTTCCTGGTGGCGGCATTGTTTGCAACCGGAGTCATTCCGGTGTGGATGTTGATATTTAGCGGCGGACTGGATCTTGATTCCACGTTCCCATCAGTTGATTGGCATATTCACGAGATGCTGTTTGGCTACGCGGCAGCGGTGATTGCCGGGTTTCTGTTTACAGCGATTCCCAATTGGACAGGCCGGATGCCGAAAAGAGGTTGGCCATTGGCAGCGCTGTTGGGGTTATGGTTGTTAGGCCGTATCGCGATGAGCGGGGCGCTTGGAGTCAGCGAACTTGCCGTGATGCTGTTGGATTGCGCGTTTCTAGGTGCGATCGTTGTGATGATCTTCATTGAAATCATCGCCGGAAAGAACTGGCGCAATCTGATGGTAGTGGCGCCGGTATCGCTGCTGTTGTTGTCCAATGTGTTGTTTCACATCGAAATACAGACTTCGGATAGCGGCGATTATGGGCGTCGAATGAGCCTTGTCGTGGTGATATTCCTGATCACGCTGATCGGTGGACGGGTTATTCCCAGTTTTACCCGTAATTGGTTGGTCAAAAATGGCTCAGATCTGCGCCCGGTACCATTCAATCGTTTTGATGGGGTTTGCTTGCTAAGCGGTGCTGTCGCGATGGGGATTTGGGTTCTGTCGCCCGAGATTTGGATTAGCCACGTGTTTTTGGTCGTGGCAGCAGTGTTGCATCTGGTTCGCCTGGCACGCTGGCAGGGCATTGCTGTCTGGCGTTCGCCTTTGTTGCTGATGCTGCATGTGGCCTATGGGTTTTTGCCGGCCGGGTTGCTTGCACTTGCATTGGCAGGGCCATCTGTGGGTATGCATTTGTTAGGCATAGGGGCAATTGGCGGCATGACCATGGCAGTGATGATGCGTGCGGCAATGGGGCATACCGGCCGCGAGTTGGAGGCTGGTGGCTGGCTAAGCGCTGCGTTTTCTCTGGTGGTTCTGGCGGCCATTATGCGCGGACTTTTTGGCAGTATTGACGTCTTTGGCGTCAGCGGACTTTGGATCGCAGCCGCGTTGTGGTCGATGGCATATGGGGTGTTTGTGGTGCAGGTAGGCCCCTGGCTGCTACGGCCCAAGGCGGCACCGAAACGCGTGAGTTGAGGGTATCTGATTGAGACGGGCCTACGGCCCGTCACGCTATTAGCCTGCCTTTTTCCGTACCGGAAAATTGGCAGTCGCAGCCTGTTGGCCGAGATGTTTTCAAACAAAAATAGGTTCGGACCCGTAACTCAGGACCTATCCAGCACAAGGCGAAAGCCTAGGTAATCAGGCGGGATGCCGACCGCACATCCGCCAACTTTGGCATCACGAACAAATTCGATGATGTAGGCACGGTGTTTGCCCTGCGCAGCGCGGACGCCACAATATTCTGAGCTGTCCACGATAGATTTGCCGTTGCTGGACAGATTGCCGGTTCTGTAACAGGTATCGGTCCATTCCCAGATATTGCCGGATATGTCGGCAATCCCAAGATCATTTTCGCCGTAACTGCCAAGGCTAAGCAATTCAGGTTCTGAATCTCCGCGGGTTTTGGTTTGTGCCCGGTAGTTTTCTATCCAGCGCTGGGCTGGGTCGTCGGCATTGCCCGGATCCCCCAAGGCATCATCGTGAAACCGGTCCCCTGCGGCGCGGGTCCACTCTTCGTCGGTTGGTAGTCGCCAATGCTGTTGAGTAAGCTCTGAGAACCACGCGGCATAGGCTTTTGCGTCGTGAAAGCTAATCCCGGTTTGTGGTAAATCTGTTCCGGTAATCACGTCGGTTGCTTCACATCCTTCAGCAGAAACACAGACTGCATAGTCTGTCTGGCTGACCGGGTACTTCATTATTGTCAGCGGTTGATCCGCGATGCGCTGTTGGACAGGGGCATCAACGATGTGGGTGCCGACACGAAACTGGCCTGCAATGCGGTAACTGTAGGGGCCTGTAGGGATATCGACCGTTTCAGGGAGCTTCCCGGTGTATTTTGGCGGGCTGGAAACCTGGAGAAAAGTAAGACCTGCAACACCACCCAGAAGGAGGACCCCGAGGATCAAATACATTTTTGTTTTGAAGGTCATTTGTCTGCCTTTCCCAAGTGCCAAAGGGCAACCATATGGCTGCCCTTTGGAAAGTCAGATGCGCCGGGCCTATGGCAGGGCCGGGCTGCTTTCGACGGCTTCGTCATATTCAACCGGAGCCACGATCTGTTCCATCAGGTCATTGTCCCAGACGCCTTCGACCACGACGTGGGCGGTTGCGCCAAGGTTCACAGCCTCGATCAGATTGTGGTTCACATAGGCGTAAACACCGGGCTGTCGGAACTTATAAAGAGCAGCCCCGGCCGATCCACCGCGAATGAACCAGGTTTCCAAATCGACTTCTGGCGCATTGTTGAACTTGCCAGTTTCCCAGACCAGATCGCCATGACCACCAATCAGGTGCGGACGACTGTCGCGGTTGGCCTGCGAGTGAACAAACAACACGTTTTCACCCACTTCGGAAGTCAAAGAATTTTCTCCGGTGAGAGCGCCAACGGCTCCGTTAAAGGTGACGTGAGTTGGAATTAGCCCCTTCATCACTTCAAGCGTGTCGGCATAGCTTTCGCCAGCATCTGCGAACCGCATATATTCGCCGTTTTCATCTTTGGGGATATAGAAATCATTCTCGCCGATGTAATAGACGCGGTCATAACTGATCGGGTCGCCGTTTTGGTCCGACAAGCCTTCGCGGGGCAGAACCATGATGGCACCGGACATGCCGGATACAACATGCCAAGGGATCATCGGGCCGCCAGGGGCGCAGTGATAAACAAAGGTCCCTGGGCGGGTTGCCTTGAAGCGCAAAGTGACCTTTTCGCCGGGATTGATCAGCGTCAGTGCACCGCCACCCAACGCACCGGTCGCAGAGTGAAAATCGATGTTGTGCTGCATCAGGTTGTCAGGGCCGTTATAAAGCGTCAGTTCGACATAATCACCTTCGTGAACCACCATCAGCGGACCCGGCATCGAGCCATGAAAAGTCATTGCCTGAAGATAGACACCATCTTCGACCTGCACTTCTTTTTCGACGATCTGCATTTCGAATTCAACGATGCGCGGACCGGTTGAGGCAACCTGCTCATGCTCGTGTACAAAAGGTGGCTTAACCAATTTGTGCTTGATGCGCGGCATATTGCTCAGATCTGCATCTGTCCCGTCGCGGTAATCGGCTTTGGCCGCCGCAGCATTTGCTAGAACGATAGGGGCACTGGCCGCAAGGGCAGCTCCCATCAGAGTGGCTCTGCGTGTTAACATCGGGTATCCTTTCCGAGGGTTGGTCTATTTCGTCTAATAACATAATCGGTTGTACACACGTCTTCTTTGTTCTGGCACAACCTTAGCACTGTATATCCTCTTGATTGATCTGCGCACGCCTATTCGTGCTCTCAAACTATTTGGCCCAGCGCCCACCACCATCGATATCGACTACTGTGCCAGACAGGTAATGCACATTGGGAGAGGCCAGCATAACGGCAAGCGAGGCCACCTCTTGAGGCGCTTTGGGTCGGCCAAAAGGAAAAGCTTTGGTGTCAATCAGTTCTTGCCAGCGTCCGGCATCGCTAAACTGGGCGACAGCTTTGTCTTTCAGCAGGTCAGTCATCCTGTCTGTCAGTGTCGGCGACGGGTTAATACCAAAAACCCGCACATTGTGGTCGGGTGTCGAGGCACCGATGGCATTGGTAAATCCGATCAGAGCGGCGTTTCCGGCGGCTCCGACGATATAGCTGGGCCGCACCGCACGCCCGCCCATGCCGATGATGTTGATCACTGTGCCAGAACCACGTTTGGTCATCATCGGGACATATAGCTTGCACAGATGCACATAACCCCAGAATTTTAGATCAAAGCCATTGCGCCAGTCCTCCATGGACAAGTCTTCAAGTGATCCGCCCTTGATGGCACCTGCGTTGTTGACCAAAATGTCGATGTCAGGCGCTGCAGCGAACAGGTTTTCGCGCCCTGCGTCGTGGCTGAGATCGGCAACGATGTAATCGACCTTTGCACCGGTTGATTCGGTGATTTCGTGAATGCGTTGGATCAGAACGTCTTTACGTCGGGCAACCAATGTCACACGAGCACCTTCGCGTGCAAAATGTTCGGCGGTGGAAAGGCCGATGCCTTTTGAGGCTCCGGTTACCAGTACATGTTGCCCTGCTAGTTTCAGATCCATGATACGTCCTTTGATTTTGCCAAGTTTGAACCCGGAGTGTGCTCTGCTCAGCGAAATTGCGACCAGACTTGATGCTAGTCTGAGATGTGAAGACTGACAATGTTTGCAGGTTCAGGCGTAGGGTGGGTGAAAACCCACGCATTCTGACCCGTTGCCCCGGCGTGCATCTGGCGTTAAACCGCGCGCCATGACACAGCCAACTCGACCACACCGCAACTTTTATGGCCGATTTAAGGGTAAAACTCTTAAACGCAGCCAGAAAACCTATTTGAACGAAGACCTGGCGGCTTTGTCGCCCGGTGCTGTAAATTGGGAAGAAAACCCGGATCGCACCAATCTGGACCTCAAGTCTCGTTTTGGGGAAAAACCCGTCTGGCTGGAAATTGGCTTTGGTGGTGGCGAGCATATGGTGCATCAGGCACAAAACAACCCGGATGTTGGCATCATTGGGGCCGAACCTTATATCAATGGTGTCGCCATGTTGCTGGGCAAAATCCGGCAGGCCAATGTCAGCAATCTGGCTGTTCACGCCGGTGATGCGCGTGATTTGTTTGATGTTTTGCCGGATGCCTCAATCGCGCGGGCCTTTTTGCTTTACCCTGATCCCTGGCCAAAAAAACGTCATCACCGCCGCCGTTTTGTGACGCCCGAGCATCTGTTGCCGCTGGCCCGCGTTCTGCAACCCGGCGCAATTTTGCGCGTTGCCACCGACATTCCCGATTATGTGCGCCAGACCTTGGAAGAGGTGCCCAAAGCCGGATTTGATTGGCTTGCTGAAGGTCCTGCGGACTGGCGTGAACCATGGGATGACTGGCTGTCGACCCGGTACGAGCAGAAGGCTCTGCGTGAGGGGCGTGTGCCGCATTATCTGACGTTTCAAAGACAAGGTTGAGGTCTGGACCGTCCCGGCCCAATTCGCTAAGCCACTATAAGTACATTAAACCAAAGGAATACCCATGTCCGGCCACGGCACTCCGATCCCGATGCGATCTTCTCCAAGCGGTCCGTTAACCGGCGTGGCCCAAGTGCCCGGCGACAAATCCATATCGCACCGATCGCTGATCCTGGGTGCTTTGGCGGTTGGAGAAACCAAGATTTCCGGCCTGCTTGAAGGCGAAGACGTTCTGGATACGGCCCGTGCTATGCGTGCATTCGGGGCTGAGGTAACGGATCACGGTGAAGGCAACTGGTCAGTGTTTGGCGTTGGTGTGGGTGGCTTTGCCGAACCTGATCAGGTCATTGACTGCGGCAATTCCGGCACCGGTGTGCGCCTGATCATGGGCGCAATGGCAACCTGCCCGATTACCGCGACTTTTACAGGTGACGCCAGCCTGAACAGCCGCCCAATGGCGCGGGTCACTGACCCGCTGGCTTTGTTCGGCACAAGGACTGTGGGCCGCGCAAGGGGTCGTTTGCCGATGACCATCGTTGGTGCAGAAAATCCCGTACCTGTGAATTACAAGGTGCCTGTGCCATCTGCACAGGTGAAGTCCGCCGTCCTGTTTGCTGGTCTGAACACGCCCGGCAAGACGGTTGTTGTCGAAAAAGAAGCAACGCGCGATCACACTGAACGAATGCTGGCCGGTTTTGGCGCAACCATCACTACCGAAGAGACTAACGCAGGCCGGGTCATCACTTTGACTGGCCAGCCCGAACTGAAGTCGCAAACCATTGCTGTTCCGCGTGATCCGTCCAGTGCCGCCTTTCCGGTTTGTGCGGCATTGATTGTGCCCGGATCGGACGTTCTGGTGCCCGGAATTGGCCTAAATCCAACGCGCATAGGACTGTTCACTACATTGCGCGAAATGGGTGCTGATTTGACTTATGAAAATGAACGCACAGAAGGTGGCGAGCCGGTGGCTGACCTGCGTGCACGATATTCGCCCAACATGAAAGGCATCGAAGTACCGCCCCATCGGGCCGCCAGCATGATCGACGAATATCCGGTCCTGTCGGTTGTAGCGTCCCACGCCACAGGCCAGACAATGATGGCTGGCGTCAAAGAGCTGCGCGTCAAGGAAAGCGATCGGATCGAGGCAATGGCATCTGGTCTGCGCGCCTGTGGTGTCACGGTCGAGGATGGACCGGATTGGTGGGCCGTTACGGGCATGGGCCCGGGCGGAATGCCCGGCGGAGCCACCTGCGTCAGCCACCTGGACCACCGGATTGCCATGTCGTTCATGATTGCAGGCATGGCCTCGCAGAATCCTATATCGCTGGACGATGGCACGCCAATCGCCACGTCCTTTCCGATTTTCGAACCGCTGATGGCCGATTTGGGCGCTCAGTTGGACCGGACCACAGGCTGATGCCCCGCAAAATCGCATATTGGATCGTCTTTGCTGTAACCTTGGCGATCTATCTAACCATGCTGACCTGGACATTACCCGGCATTCGCGCAGATGCCGCAGGGCTGGTGCCGTTTGATATGCGACCTATGGGCTATTCTCCGGATGAAGCGCGCAGTTTTCTGGCAGCTTTGGGGGACAAAGGACGCGCGCTTTATCTAGGGCCTCAGGCTCAGTTGGATCTTCTTTATCCTTTGGTTCTCGCAATTGTACTGGCCGGAGCCGTGTCTGCGTTGATCGCAGACTGGCGGTTGAGGGGTATTTTGTACATTTTCATTCTGGGCGGTATGTTGGCCGACTATACTGAAAACACATTTGTCGCCCTGATGCTTGAATATACCGAACCGGTACCAGACAGATTAGCAAGCCTCGCCAGCAAAGCCACAGTGGTCAAATCGGTCTCAACAGGAATCGCAATGGTTGTCGTGCTGGGCGGATTGATCCTTGCGGGGATCAAACGCTGGGTGACAAAATGACCGCCCCTTTTACCATTGCTGTTGATGGCCCTGCCGCATCAGGCAAAGGCACAATATCCAAAGCAGTTGCTGCACATTTCGGGTTTGCTCATCTGGACACCGGTTTACTTTATCGTGTCGTCGGAGCCAAAACTCTGATTGGAATTGAACCGATTGCTGCGGCGCTAGCGCTGCAAGCCGACGACTTGTCGGCTGAAAACCTGCGCACGCCCGAAGTGGCACAAGCCGCGTCAAAGGTTGCAGTCATTGCCGAAGTTCGCGCCGCTTTGGTCGATTTCCAACGTGCCTTTGCGCGTCGTGCTGGTGGTGCCGTTCTGGATGGGCGTGACATCGGCACGGTGATTTGCCCACAAGCCGAGGCCAAACTGTTTGTGACGGCCAGTGCCGAAAACCGTGCCCATCGCCGCTGGCTGGAGCTAGTCGAAACTGGGCATGATGTGACACTCCAAGAGGTATTGGTTGATGTGAAGGCACGAGATGAACGTGACATGAACCGTGCCTTGGCTCCGTTGAAACCGGCCGAGGGTGCGGTGCAAATTGACACGTCGGAAATGAGCATTGCAGATGCGATTTCAGCGGCTATTGTTGCGGTTTCCGCTAGACGTCTACCACTCTGATAAGGGTATCACGACATGAAACTACGTCAAATGGGCCGGGATGGTCCGCAGATTTCACCAATGGGCGTCGGTGCCATGTCGTTTTCCGAATTCTATGGGCCAACCACGGATGCAGCCAGTTATGCCATTCTTGATACCGCGATTGAACTGGGTGTGACTCATATTGACACGTCAAATGTCTATGGTGCAGGGCGTTCAGAAACAGCGATTGGGGCGTATTTTGCGGCCAACCCAGCGGCGCGTGACGGTTTTCATATTGCCACCAAAGCTGGGATCACTCGGACACCGGAAGGTGAGCGGTTCTTTGATAACTCAGCCGATCATCTAGAGGCGGAATTGGATAAATCCCTGTCGCGGATGGGAATCGATCACGTCGATCTGTTCTATGTCCACCGCCGAGATGCCTCTATGCCGATAGAAGATGCCACCGAAAATCTGGCTCGTCTGGTCAAATCCGGCAAAACCCGCGCCATCGGCTTTTCTGAAATCGCCCCCAGTAACCTGCGACGCGCATCAGCCGTTCATCACATAGCGGCCGTGCAGTCCGAATATTCACTGGCGACGCGTTCTCCTGAATTGGGTTTGGTGCAAGCCTGTGCAGAGCTTGGCACGGCATTGGTCGCGTTCTCTCCTGTGAGCCGCTCTTTTTTGACGGACAATCCGCTAACGCCTGCTGCCATTTCTGACTTGGCTTTCCTTTCAGGCAACCCTCGTTTTCAAGAGCCGAACCTGTCGGCAAATATGCGGATCACAGATGGATTTCGTAAACTGGCAGCAGATATGGGAACCCCGACGGCAGGGTTGGCCATCGCTTGGTTGTTGCATCAGGGCAAGCAGATCATCCCTATCCCCGGCACCCGGTCCGTTACCCATTTCCGCGAACTGGCTACAGGAATGAATTTGTCCCTGTCGAGCGATGATCTGGCGGCAATCGATAAGGTGCTGCCAGTTGGTTGGGCGCACGGTGACCGGTACACTGCAGATCAGTGGATCGGACCAGAAAGGTATTGCTAGAAGCTGTTTCGGATTGGACCGAAACGGCAGAGCTGGCACCGCAAAGGCACGTCTATTTGGGGAAGTCCGGTGTTTCGGACGCACCCCCAATTCTTCTGGTTGAACATCTAGACGCGAAGCCAGAGCAGTTTTTCGCCAGCGTCACCAGCGAAGCCGAGGGCCGGATCAGACTATCATCGGCATTTGCATGTTAATCCAAAGGGTCTCTACGGGCTTTTGACTTGCCAGCAGAGGGATTCTCGCCTATAGGCAGCCTGTCCAAGCGGCGAAAACAGTTGCGGATGAGGAATGTGAGTGGGGTCGGTCTTCCGGCCCTTGTTCGTTTTTCATGCCGAATTCAACGCGAAAGACCAATTGAAACTGAAAGACCGGCGGAGACAACCGCCTGGCCCGAAACACGTTATAAAGGAAACCGAGACCCTAATGGCTCAAGACACATCTATGGAGGAATTCGAAGCCCTCCTGAACGAAAGCTTCGAAATGGACACTCCCGAAGAGGGATCAGTTGTCAAAGGTAAAGTCATCGCAATCGAAGCGGGACAAGCCATCATCGACGTCGGCTATAAAATGGAAGGCCGCGTTGATCTGAAAGAATTCGCAAATCCCGGAGAAGCACCTGAAATCGCTGTTGGCGATGAGGTCGAAGTCTTCTTGCGTCAGGTTGAAAACTCCCGCGGCGAAGCCGTTGTTTCGCGTGAAATGGCCCGTCGTGAAGAAGCCTGGGATCGCCTTGAAAAAGCCTATGCCGATGAGCAGCGCGTCGAAGGCGCAATCTTTGGCCGGGTCAAAGGCGGCTTTACTGTTGATCTTGGCGGTGCGGTTGCGTTCCTTCCCGGCTCGCAGGTTGATGTGCGCCCAGTGCGTGACGCGGGCCCATTGATGGGTCTTAAGCAGCCGTTCCAGGTTCTGAAAATGGATCGTCGCCGGGGCAACATTGTTGTGTCGCGTCGTGCGATACTTGAAGAATCACGTGCCGAACAGCGCGCTGAAATCATTGCCAAGCTCAAAGAGGGTGACACCGTTGACGGTGTGGTCAAGAACATCACCGAATACGGTGCGTTTGTTGATCTGGGCGGTGTTGACGGCCTGTTGCACGTCACTGACATGGCATGGCGTCGGGTTAACCACCCGTCCGAAATCCTGGCGATCGGTGAAACTGTCAAAGTACAGGTCATCAAGATCAACAAGGAAACCCATCGTATCAGCCTTGGTATGAAGCAGTTGCAAGAAGATCCATGGAATCTGGTCGCTGCCAAATATGCGCTTAACACGACTCACACTGGCCGTGTGACCAACATCACCGATTACGGTGCATTTGTTGAACTTGAGCCAGGTGTCGAAGGTCTGGTTCACGTTTCGGAAATGTCATGGACCAAGAAAAATGTACATCCCGGCAAGATCGTTTCGACCAGCCAGGAAGTCGAAGTCATGGTTCTGGATATTGACGGTGCCAAACGCCGCGTGTCCCTTGGTCTGAAACAGACCATGCGCAACCCATGGGAAGTGTTTGCAGAAACACATCCTGAGGGCAAGGAAGTCGAAGGCGAAGTCAAGAACATCACCGAATTCGGTCTGTTCATTGGCCTGGAAGGCGACATCGATGGCATGGTTCACCTGTCCGACCTAAGCTGGGACGAGCGTGGCGAAGAGGCCATTCAAAACTACCGCAAAGGTGACATGGTTCAGGCCGTTGTCTCCGAAGTGGACGTCGAGAAAGAGCGTATTTCGCTGTCGATCAAAGCCCTCGGTGGTGACAAGTTTGCCGAAGCCGTTGGCGGCGTTAAGCGTGGTTCGATCATCACAGTCAATGTGACTGCGATCGAAGATGGCGGAATCGAAGTTGAGTATGAAGGTATGAAATCCTTCATCCGTCGTTCGGACCTGTCGCGTGACCGTGCCGAACAACGCCCTGACCGGTTCTCGGTTGGCGACAAAGTTGACGCGCGCGTAACCAACGTGGACAGCAAAACCCGTCGCTTGGGCCTGTCGATCAAAGCCCGCGAGATTGCTGAAGAAAAAGAAGCCGTCGCACAATATGGCAGCTCTGATTCGGGCGCGTCGCTGGGTGACATTCTGGGTGCTGCGCTTAAAGGCGACGATGAGTGATCCGATAAGAATTCAGATTTAGTCTGAGTAAGGGCCCCGCAGCAATTTTGCTCCGGGGCCTTTTTTATTCCAATCATAGCAATGGATATGCAGTGGTGGGGCCCTGAAATGGAGCCGCCGTATTCTGTTATCTTCGTGCAAAGTTACGGAAACATGCAGGTGGTTAATAGCCTTTTGTCCTGCGGGAGTGGCTGCGAATCATTAGAGTTTTCACGCTGGTTTAACGCTGAGTCAGGCCAACATAATCTACAAAAACGAACAGTTTAGTTGAGCGGAATAGGAGTTTTTAAGCCAAGAGGCTGAAAAAAAGAAACTTTTTCTATCAGTTCTGGTTTCAGAATGATAAATGTGTTCCTATACTCCAACAAGTGCGCGTCGCGTCGCGAATAGTTACCGTGGGAGGAAAACACTCAATGATCCGGTCTGAGCTGATACAGAAAATTGCTGATGAGAACCCACATCTTTACCAAAGGGATGTCGAGCGGATCGTGAACACTGTCTTTGACGAGGTTACAGGTGCCATGTCACGCGGTGATCGGGTCGAGCTGCGTGGCTTTGGTGCGTTCTCGGTCAAAAAGCGCGATGCGCGGATCGGACGTAATCCTCGGACTGGCGAAACCGTCAGTGTCGAAGAGAAGCACGTTCCCTTTTTCAAAACCGGCAAATTGCTGCGTGATCGTTTGAACGGAAAATAACGCAATGCGTTACATTCGCTATGCTTTTTTGGGCTGCCTCGGAATCATTCTGATTTCGGTGTCCATGGCCAATCGGGGATTGGTTGAGATTAAATTGATTCCCGATGCACTTGGCAATCTGATTGGATTCAATTTTGGGTTCAGTCTACCGCTGTTTGTGGTGATTTTATGTGGGATTGCCGCCGGTCTGGTGATTGGATTTGTCTGGGAATGGCTGCGTGAATTCAAACAACGCCGCACCGCCAGCAATTCGGCCCGCACCGTGCGCAAACTTGAGCGTGAAGTAACTAAACTCAAGGGCGAAAAACACGAAGGCAAGGACGAGGTTCTGGCAATATTGGATGAAGCCAGCTAGAGCCACACCATGTCTACAAACATTCAGGTCAAAATTTGCGGGATAAGTGACCAGGCGAACCTTGAGGCGGCGGTTGCGGCCGGGGTGCGTTATGTGGGGTTTGTTTTTTTCCCGAAATCGCCTCGCAATTTGTCGATGCAGAGCGCTGCGGCATTGGCGGCTTTGGTCCCAGTTGGGGTCTGCAAAGTGGCACTCACCGTAAATGCGGATAATGCCCTGCTGGATCAACTGACCAAAGCTGTGCCACTGGACATGTTGCAATTGCACGGTAGCGAAAGCCCGGAACGTGTAGCCGAAGTGAAGGCGCGCTATGGGCTACCGGTGATGAAAGCGGTGGGTGTTGCGGATGAGGGCGATCTGTTGGCGCTGGATGAATATGCGCGTGTGGCTGATCAGATCCTTGTGGACGCCAAGCCGCCCAAGACAGCGAAACTTCCCGGAGGGAATGGTTTGACGTTTGACTGGCGCTTGATTGCCGGGCGGCGCTGGACTGTGCCGTGGATGTTGGCGGGTGGCTTAACAGCCGATAACGTTGCCGAAGCCATTCGGTTGACCGGGGCACAACAGGTTGATGTTTCTTCGGGAGTTGAAAATGCTCCGGGGATGAAAGACGCCGAATTGATTGCGGATTTCCTGGCTGCCGCACAGGGCTGAGTTTTTGTTTGCGCCGCGACTTTGTCGCGTCGCGGTGCGCTCCGCGCGGGGATATTTTTACCAAAATGAAATAGCTGGGTTCTTTACGCTGACTGGGCTAGGCAGTACACGCGGGTGGAGTTTGTAGGAGCGTGACCGATGGCTGAAGATCTTTTTAATTCGTTCATGAACGGGCCGGATGAACGTGGCCGGTTTGGCGATTTTGGCGGGCGGTTTGTCAGCGAAACGTTGATGCCACTGATCCTGAGCCTTGAAGAAGAATATGAAAAGGCCAAAACGGATGACAGTTTCTGGGCCGAAATGAATGATCTTTGGACGCATTACGTTGGGCGCCCCAGTCCGCTGTATTACGCTGATCGCCTGACCCAGCATCTGGGTGGGGCGAAAGTTTATCTGAAACGGGATGAATTGAATCACACCGGTGCTCACAAAATCAACAATGTACTGGGCCAGATCATTCTGGCACGGCGCATGGGCAAAAAGCGGATCATTGCGGAAACCGGGGCCGGACAACATGGCGTTGCCACAGCGACGGTATGTGCCAAGTTTGGGCTGAAATGCGTGGTCTATATGGGCGCGCATGATGTTGAACGTCAGGCACCCAATGTGTTTCGAATGCGTCTTCTGGGGGCCGAGGTTATTCCGGTAACGTCAGGGCGTGGCACGCTGAAGGACGCGATGAATGATGCGCTGCGTGATTGGGTAACCAATGTTCGCGACACATTTTACTGCATTGGCACCGTGGCTGGTCCGCATCCCTATCCAGCGATGGTCCGGGATTTTCAGTCGATCATTGGTAAAGAGGCCAAAGAACAGATGATGGCCGCCGAGGGGCGGCTGCCAGATACCATCATTGCAGCCATCGGTGGTGGCTCTAACGCGATGGGGTTGTTTTTTCCGTTTCTAGACGACACGTCGGTCAATATCATCGGTGTTGAGGCCGGAGGCAAAGGCGTTAATGAAAAGATGGAGCATTGCGCCTCTTTGACCGGCGGGCGACCGGGTGTACTGCATGGCAACCGCACCTATCTGCTACAGGATGATGACGGTCAGATCCTTGAAGGATTCTCGATCAGCGCTGGATTGGACTATCCAGGTATTGGGCCGGAACATTCCTGGTTGCACGAGATTGGCCGGGCGAAATATGTGTCGATCACCGACGTTGAAGCGCTGGAGGCATTTGAGCTGTGTTGCCTGCAAGAGGGCATCATTCCGGCATTGGAACCCAGCCACGCGCTGGCGCATGTGATGAAGATTGCACCAACACTGCCCGCTGATCATCTGATCTGCATGAATATGTGTGGACGTGGCGACAAGGATATTTTCACGGTCGCCAAGGCCTTGGGGTTTGAAATGGGTGAATTCGCCTAGAGCCCGCTGACTTTAGTCAAACGTTCCGGCGACCCGTCCCAGTAGCATGAAAGCACGCGCTGTGCGGGTGTTGCTGAGTGCGGAAATCTCGGTGTCGCTGGCCTCGGGTTCGAATGCGGCGAATGTCTGGTCAAACCGGCGCAGGAAATGATGCGCGGTGTCGCGAAAAATTGGGTCTTGCTTCATGCGACCTAACGTCAATGCCAGCGAAGAACGATCCCGAACCCCGCCCAAAGCTGCGATGGACCGACCCCGCGCTCCTTGCGCAAAAGCGCGCCAGATTTCGGGGCGGGCCATGTCGGGGCGCAAATCATCCATGTAAATGCCGTCTTGGGACAGCAAGGTCAGAATATCCTGAGCTGCCTGAATCAGTTGCGCGGTATTACGGTCGCGCAAGGCGCGGCGCAATGCTGCGAATCCGGCCTCGTCTTCAGCTGTTTCTGGAAAATTTAGTGCCCTGATAAAATCTTCGGCGGGTAGGGGTGGTGACAGTTCTTCGGCTTGAGTTCCAAGTTCCAGCGATCCCTGATCGCCGCCCGTCGTTGCTGCGGGTTGCTCTGTCGCTATCGCTGTACGCTGGACCTCTCGGCGTGATGTCGTGAATGTCGCAAGCGCAGTTTCGGTCTTTTTGGCAGCCTCGGCGATTTCGTCCAGTTTCCGAGAGACCGAAGGCTCGGACCCGATCGCGGCGCGCTGCTGTTGCGTTACATAGGCCTGACGGATCGCGTCAATTGCTGTTTGTAAACGCTGGCTTTCTTCGCGCATCACTCGCGTGGACCGCGCGGTTGTTACAGCCATCCAAATCACGGCAACCGGCATGAAGACCACCAAAGCGGTGACCAAAAACTGCATCCCGGCCAACGTGGTTGGGGATATGACAAAAAACACGATTGAGCCGCCCAGCCAAAGCAGGATGAGCAACAGCGCGGATATTTCAAAGCCACTGATGGTTTTGCGCCCGGATCGGTCATAAATCCCAAGCGGTGTAGGTTTGGCTGAATTTTGGTCGGGCTTTGGGCCGGACATATGGAACGCTCCGTCAGGAATAGACGATTTTAAGGACTTCGTAAGATCGTTGGCCACCGGGTGTGCGGACTTCGACGCTATCCCCTTCGTCTTTGCCAATCAGGGCACGGGCGATGGGGGATTTGATGTTCAGAAGACCTTTTTCGATGCTGGCCTCGTGTTCGCCAACAATCTGCCAGGTTTTTTCTTCGTCAGTGTCTTCGTCCACCAACGTCACCTTAGCACCAAACTTAATCGAACCACTAAGACTGGCTGGATTGATGACCTCGGCCAAGGACAGCACTGCCTCGAGTTCTTTCACGCGGCCCTCTATGAACGAGTGTTTTTCGCGCGCGGAATGGTACTCGGCATTTTCCGACAAATCACCGTGTTCGCGGGCTTCGGCGATGGCCTTGATTATGTTTGGGCGCTCAACGGTTTTGAGCAGTTTCAATTCTGTCTCAAGCGCTGCATGTCCCGCGGCGGTCATCGGAATTTTTTCCATTTGGTCTTAATCCACTTAAAAAATAGAAAGGCCGCCAATGCCATCGGCATCAGCGGTTAGGTTCCAGACTAACTGACCTAAAGTGGGCGTGGAATGCAAGGGCAGACAGCGCATCAAGACGCGCGGAATACAGCCTATATCGCGTTAGTCGTACTGAACTATCTCAAATTCAACGCCATCATGATCGCGGAAATAGAACCTGTGTCCGGGTTCATAGTCAGCAAAGTTTCCGGGCGTGAATCCGGCGTTGATCACTTTTTTCTCCATTGCGGTAATGTCGTCGACGACGACGGCAATGTGATTTAGTCCGCCAACGGTGAAATAGCTCTCATTTCCTTTGTTCGGTGGGTTGGGAGGCGAATAAAGCGCCAGATAATCGGTGTCACTACCAACGTGAAGCGATTGCCCACCATGAATGCTGTCTCCTTTCCAGCGTACATGCCAGCCAAACAGGTCGCACATCCAGGCGGCAGTGGCATCGATGTCAGTAACGGTCAGATTTACGTGTTCCAAAATGGCGGGCATGGGGTTGGTTCCTTTACCATAGCGATTTGCTTGCTCATCATAAATTCTCAACCTAACTTGAGGTCAAGGAATTTATTGAAGAGGACAACATGGCAGTATCCGAAGGACTTTCGATAGGCGCATTGTCCCGGCGCACGGGCTTGGCTGTTTCAGCCATCCGTTACTACGAAGTACAGGGATTAATCCGCCCTTGGCGCAATGCAGGGGGGCAACGGCGGTTTCAGCGGGCTGATCTACGGCGGTTGAGTTTTGTGATCATTGCGCAGAAATTCGGTTTTACCTTGCCGGAAATTCGCGAATTGCTGGATCGGTTGCCGGGTAAGCGTACACCAACGCCCAAGGATTGGGCTGCAATCAGTGTGGCATTCCGGACGCGATTAGATCAACGGATCGAAACATTGCAGAAATTGCGGGACAATTTGGATGGCTGTATTGGGTGTGGCTGTCTGTCGATGCCCAAATGCGCATTATACAATCCGGACGACCGCGCAAGGGCCAAAGGAGCAGGTCCACGATACCTGATGGGGGATAGTCCTGATTAGCGTTGATTGCGCTCTCATCGATTTAGTCGGAGTCAGAGTCTGATGAGGCAAAACGTTCTTCGAATTTCAACTGGATTTGGCGAAGCTCTTCGATGGCGGCTCGTATATCGGTACTGTCGATGACGTTAACCTCGACCCGATTTCCGATATGTGATAATTGTTGGCGATCGGCTCGATGGGCGCTCGATTTGAAATCTGATACTTCAAAATAATTGATTGCCCGGGCAAATCCTTTGGGTATTGTTTCGCCTCTAATTGCTGTTTCAACTTGTTCTTCAATCAGTGACTGGGTCGTTTCATCGACCAAAATGCAATCCGGATCCGCAATGCTTTGCAGTCGGGCCGCCAAATTGACCGGGCTTCCAAGCACCGTATAGTCCAGCCGTAGATCTGAACCGAAGTTCCCGACTGTACAATACCCCGTGGCGATGCCCATGCGAACACGCAACCCGCGTGGCACGCCGTGTTTGTTCCAATATTTCTGAAGCTCGGAAATGCGGCTGCGCATGCGGATGGCCATTTCGACACATTTAAGCGCGTCTTCGAACTCGCCCTCTGATTCGGGATCGCCGAAAAACACCATGATGGCGTCACCAATGAACTTGTCGATTGTACCGCCGCATTCAATGGCGATGCTGCTCATCTCCGAGAGATATGAATTGATAACCAGCGCAAGGCGTTCCGGCTCTAGCGTGTCGCTTAAATCGGTGAACTGAACAATATCCGAGAAAAAGATAGTCAGATTTTTGCGGGAATGCGTGACCGGTTGTTCACTGCGATCCGAAAAAATGCTCTCGTAAATCTGCGGGGACAGATACTTGGCCAACCGAGTTGCAAGGCTTTCCAATTCACGGCTCTTGGCTTCAATCAATTCCCGATCGCGGATTTTTTGTTCCAACAGGTCCTCGCGTTCGCGTTTTAGTCGCCATTCGGCAGTGCGATCAACGAACTGGCCCTGAACCCCATTTAAGTAGCTGAAACCATCATCATGGGTTATGGCAGACATCAGAGAAAATACGCGGTCTTCTCCTCCAGTTGAAATCTCTACATGCGGCAGCAACACGCACCCTTCTTCTTTTAGGGTCGCAACAAAAGTGTCGATCTGCTCGCCTGGTATCCGAAGCTGTTCGAGCACGTCCAAGAGCGGCGCATTGACTACATTTCCAAGGATTGGAAAAAACGACCGAAAATTGTCATTAACGCGAAGAATTTCAAGGTTTTCGTCAGCAAAATAGGCGGCAGTGATCGCGTTTCGAAAATTAAAGAAACTAAGGTCAACGATACTTTTCTGGTTGAAAAACTGCTCTGCCTTCATGTTTTAGGCCTTTGTTGTAAGCCTTGGAAACATAAGGCACCGACACTCACACGAATTACCAACGTCGTCTGTCTAGTTCTTGAACTTGGTCATCTTACCAGTAACAGCACCCCATGTTGTAACGCAGTATGGCACACAATATGTCAAACCGACCTTTATCAACGGAGGCATATGCCCCGCAAATATCTGATCGCCATGATTAATCGCAGTCAAAATGGTTCCGACAACCAGCGCAGTCAGAAACGCCTTTTTGGGCGTGCCATCTCCGAACATCAATGCTCCGATCGAGGGGGGCGGCTGAAATCTATCTATGTCTGACACTTGTTTGGATCTCTTTTTGTTCATGTAACTCGTCGTCTGATCTGGGCCTTAGCCTTTGTCACCAATGTGGATAGCTTAGACCAATAAATAAAATATGCCACTAATTCGAGGCAGAGTCAGGTCCGGGTAACGGATTGTTCAGATCAAGCTAGGGCAGTGGGCCTAATAGTAACAGTGTAGCCTGAATTTTTGACTATGCTGATTTGACGCGGTGTTTTGATTGACCTTGGGGGTTGCCAAACGGTAATCACGCGCGAAAGATTATTGCGCCCGGAACCGGGTGATCCAAGCAAACGCAAGGAGCGTCGGAATGGCCGAGATAGAACGCGAAGCAATGGAATACGATGTTGTGATCGTCGGAGCTGGCCCTGCGGGGCTTTCGGCGGCGATTCGATTGAAACAACTGGATGCTGACATTCAGGTCGTGGTGCTGGAAAAAGGCTCAGAGGTTGGGGCGCATATTCTGTCTGGCGCTGTTCTGGATACTGTGGGACTTGACGCGCTGATCCCGGATTGGAAAGCCAAAGGCGCGCCGATCAACGTTGAGGTCAAAAAAGACAAATTCTATGTTCTGGGCGAAGCGGGCAAGCTGCGTATTCCGAACTTTCCGATGCCGCCCTTGTTGTCGAACCACGGTAAATACATCGTATCGATGGCCAATGTCTGTCGCTGGATGGCAGAACAGGCCGAGGAATTGGGCGTCGAGATTTTCCCCGGAATGGCCTGCTCTGAGCTGGTTTACGGTGATAACGGCGAAGTCAAAGGCGTGGTTGCCGGCGTGTTTGGCCTAGAAGCCGACGGCACTTATGGGCCCAACACAGAGCCCGGAATGGAACTGTTGGGTAAATACGTGTTCCTGTCCGAAGGCGTGCGCGGATCTTTGTCTAAAGAGGTTATCGCCAAATACGATCTGTCAGCAGGCAAAGAGCCGCAGAAATTTGGCCTTGGCATGAAGGAAATCTGGGAGATCGACCCGGACAAACACAAAGAAGGCACAGTAACCCACACAATGGGTTGGCCGCTTGGTGGCAACGCCGGTGGTGGATCGTTCATATATCACCTTGAAAACAATCAGGTCTATGTCGGTTTTGCTGTGCATCTGAACTATGCCAACCCGCATCTGTTCCCTTACATGGAATTTCAGCGGTTCAAACATCACCCAATGGTGGCGGACTTGCTAAAAGGTGGCAAGCGTGTGGCCTACGGCGCGCGTGCCATGACCGAAGGTGGCTATCAGTCGATGCCCAAGATGGTATTTCCAGGTGGTGCCTTGCTGGGCTGTTCTGTCGGTATGATCAACGTGCCGCGTATCAAGGGCAACCACAACGCCATGTTGTCAGGCAAGGCCGCAGCCGAGGCAGCATTTGCCGCCATTCAGGACGGACGCGCGCAGGACGAACTGACTGATTATGAAGACGAAGTACGCAATGGCGCAATTGGCGACGATTTGCGGCCAGTGCGTAACGTCAAACCAATCTGGAGCAAATTCGGACTGTTGGCGTCGCTTGGAGCTGGCGGCTTTGACATGTGGTTCCAGTCGATTTTCAAATTCTCGCTGTTTGGCACGATGAAGCACGGCAAAAACGACGCGGCAGCTACGGGCAAGGCGGCGGATTACCCGGTGATCGACTATCCGCGCCCCGACGGGACGCTGTCGTTTGACCGGCTGACTAATGTTAGTTTTTCGGCCACAAATCACGAAGAAAGCCAGCCATGCCATCTGCATTTGGCTGATCCGGATATTCCGATCAATGTAAACCTGCCGGAATTTGCCGAGCCAGCACAGCGCTATTGCCCGGCTGGCGTATATGAGGTGGTTGAGGAAGAGGGCAAAGACCCACGTTTTGTGATCAACTTCCAGAACTGTGTGCATTGCAAGACATGCGACATTAAGGACCCCAGCCAGAATATCACTTGGACGACACCACAGGGCGGGGACGGGCCGAATTACCCGAATATGTAGGGGCGGCGATAACCCAAAACTAGCGCCATCTCAGCGCCACAATGCAGTGTTAGCTGTCGCCTATGTCAAATCTGGACGGCTTAGGGCGTACTATGCGCCAGAAACACCCTGCTTCACGGCGCCAAATGCGCGCTGCGCGATTGCGCGCGCGCGCGTTATCGCCTGTCAGAATTGTGAGGCTATTGCTTAGCATCCCGATTCTGGCGTCAATCGTCGCGACGTCGCTTTATATGCGTACCAGCCCCTATGAGCCCCACATCGCGCTTGCACATCTGATTGCGCGGTTCGGATGCGATGCGGCCCTCAGTGTGGATCTTGCCCCTGCCTACAGAGGTGAAGTTGGATATCACGCGCGCAATGATGAGGATGGCAATGGCGTGACCTGTGAATACGATAGCCAATTCACCGCGCCCACAACGATCGAAACAGCCTCATTAGCGACGGCCGAGCCAGTACCAGCCGTTCAGGAGCGCATGGCGAATGGGGCGAAATTTGTAAAGCCTTGAAGTTGGGGTGAGGGTGCGGGATACCACATACTCAGTCCAGGCGACATACACCGAAGGGGACGCTGTTATGCCTCATTTTGTAATTGAATATTCGCGCGAAATAGAAACCGACTTTGACATCAACAAAGTCATGCAAATCACCTACGACAGCGGCGTTGCAAGCGGCGTGATGCAGGCAAGTGACATCAAAGTGCGCGCGCGGCCCTATGATTACTATCGACTGTTTAATGAGGATGACAGTTTCCTGCATGTGACGGTGTTTTTGCTGGACGGACGCACGAACGAACAAAAAGAGCAAGTTGCAGAGATCTTGCGAGAGAACTTGCAGTCGTATCTGGCTGATGTGACCAGCATCAGCGTCGACATTCGGGATATGAACCGGCAGGCCTATAAAAAGCGGGTTTTAGCGGGGTAGGTTGTAAGAACAGCGTTTAGGCAATAGCCGCGACCACCCGTTGAAACACATCCCCAGAGCCGTGATCCCAGATTCCGAAAATGTTCGGTTGAAACTGGAATAACCGCATTTTGGGGAACGGCACCGTAGAACAATGTTAGCAGCCGAGAACGATTGTATGCGGTAATGGAACGAAATAGGCTTAATCGCACTGTAATAGCGCGCCTGTGATGGTTGAGCCATTGCACCATAAGCCCAGACACCCTAGCTTATCCTGCAATATATCTGATGAGACTGGACATAGTGGTGTTTTCAACATTCTCGCGCGTAGCAAGTGTCGCAATTGCAATCGTTCTGGCCGCTCCGGTGGCTGCATCTGACGAGGTTGGTTCTGGTGCCTACCTGGCCGGGCGACACGCAGTCTATGCCAGTGATTTTGCTTCGGCTGCGCGGTACTACACGCTGGCACTGGCACAGGATATCGATAACCCCAGTTTGATGGAAAACGTGGCTCTGTCCCAGACCGCTCTTGGCCAGCTAAAGCGCGCCTTGCCGGTCGCTTTGCGGATGGAGAGCCTTGGAATTGGCAGTCAGATTGCCCACATGGTCGTCGTTGCGGATCTTATTGTGAATGAGGATTATGAGGCCCTGCTGAACCGCGACAGCGACACTAAGAGCGTCGGTGATCTGGTTGATGGCCTTTTGTCGGCTTGGTCTCAGATGGGTGATGGCTCTGTTGCGCTGGCACTTGAGGAATTCGACAAGGTTGCGGATCATAGCGGGCTAAGCGGTTTTGCGCTTTACCACAAAGCTTTGGCGCTGGCGTTGGTCGGCGACTATGAGGGCGCCGAAGCAATTTTTGCAGATGAGAGCAATAGTCAGGGATTGCTGACCCGACGCGGTCTTGTCGCGCGTGCACAAATCCTGTCGCAGTTGGGGCGCAACAATGATGCTCTGGAAATACTGGCCGAGGGCTTCAGCTCGCGGTTTGATCCAAGCCTGACCGAATTGGCAGATAGGCTGGCGGCTGGTGAACAATTGCCATTCAATCAGGTCACATCGGTGCGCGACGGGATGGCCGAGGTGTTCTATACCATCGGTGCCGCGCTGAATGGCGAAGCGGCGGATGAATATACGTTGGTTTACGCGCGGGTGGCCGGATACTTGCGCCCAGACCACATCGAAGCAACGCTGCTCAGCGCACAATTGCTGGATTCTCTTGGACAGTACGAGCTGGCCGTCGAGACCTATAAACAGATACCCCCAACCAGTTCAGATTATCATGCCGCCGAACTTGGCAGAGCCGAAGCGTTGCGCCGCGCCGCTAAACCGAACGCCGCGATTGAGGTGCTCGAGCGGTTGGCATTGGATAATCCGACCTTGCCGCTGGTTCATTCGTCTTTAGGTGATCTTTTGCGCCAGCAAGAAGACTATACAAACGCGATTGCAGCCTATGACAAGGCTCTTGAGTACACCGAAGAAGGCGAAGATTCGCAATGGTTTCTGCTGTATGCGCGTGGTATTTCACATGAACGCCTTGGAAACTGGGACAAATCCGAGGCCGATTTTCGCAAGGCGTTGGAACTGAACCCGGATCAGCCGCAAGTTCTGAACTATCTGGGCTATTCGCTGGTCGAAAAACAGGAAAATCTGGACGAAGCGCTTGAGATGATCGAACGCGCAGTTGCTGCACGTCCTGACAGTGGCTACATCGTCGATAGTTTGGGTTGGGTGCTTTACAGGCTTGGCCGCTACGAAGAGGCCGTGGCGCCAATGCAGAAAGCCGGTGAATTGATGCCGTTCGATCCGGTGGTCAATGATCATCTGGGGGATGTGTTTTGGGCAGTTGGGCGCAAGCTCGAGGCCGAATTTCAGTGGAGGCGCGCGCTGTCATTCATTGATCCTGATGACACCAATGGCGAGGCCGATCCGGATCGAATCCGGCGCAAGATCGAGGTTGGGTTGGATCAGGTGCTGTTTGAGGACGGAGACGACCCGTTGAAGGTGGCGAATGACGACGGCTAGGGCGTTTGCTCCGGCCAAGATCAACCTGACCTTACATGTGACCGGAAGGCGCACAGGCGGCTTTCATTTGCTCGATTCACTGGTTGTGTTTGCGGATATTGGCGACCGGATTTCGGTGTCCCCGTTTGATCGCCTGCGATTGCAGGTGGTTGGGCCAATGGCGGCTGGGGTGCCGGATGGGCGTGACAATCTGGTGCTGCAGGCCGCTTGTCTGGCAGGCGTGAGCACTGCTGACATCGCCCTTGAGAAACATTTGCCAATGGCTTCGGGAATTGGTGGTGGATCATCCGACGCCGCGGCCGTTCTCCGCGCATTAGTGCAAAGCCACGATGTAACTATTCCGGGTAACGTGCTGAGCCTTGGGGCTGATGTGCCGGTATGCCTGGCTGCAAAACCCGCCCGTATGTCGGGGATTGGCGAAGATATTTTGCCGGTAGATAACATGCCAGCATTGCCAGCTGTTTTGGTTAATCCGGGGGTGGCGATTAGCACGCCCGAGGTATTCGGTGTGCTTGAAGTACGCGACGGGTCAGCAATGGCTGGTATTCCAAAGTTTATTGACGCGCTGGATTGCGTTGAATGGCTACGTCGTCAGCGCAACGATTTGCAACCTGCAGCGATCAAATTAGCTCCGGTTATAGCTGATGTTCTTACGTCTTTGGAACAGACCGGGGCAATGTTTGCACGGATGAGCGGGTCAGGGGCGACCTGTTTTGGACTTTATGAAACCGAGGCTAAAGCAAGGGCGGGGGCAAAAACTTTGAATGCTGACCGCAATGGGTGGTGGGTTCAACCGACCATTTTGGGTGGCGTCTAAACGCAAAAAGGTGGAAAAAGAGTCAGGCCAGACGGGCGACCACAAAATCAGAAATCTCGTGGAGCAATGTGCGGATCGGATGTTCTGGAAGTCCAGTAAGCGATAGTTTTGCTTTTGTGACCCAGATGTTCGCATCGTCGCGTGTGGCCTCAAGCGTTTTGTATTTGGCCATCAACGACAGGGCATGATCCAAATCGTCGGCTGATTGCTCACCCTTTTCAATGGTTCGCTGCCAGAATGCGTGCTCTTCGTCAGTGGCTTGGGCAACTGCTTTGATCACCGGAAGCGTTAGTTTTCGCTCGCGGAAATCATCTCCGATGTTTTTGCCCGTGCTGTTACTATCACCCTGATAGTCTAGCAAATCATCAGCGATCTGAAACGCAATGCCCAAGGCGTCGCCGTAGTCAAATAGCGCCTGAACATGAGGTTTCGGGGCCGACGCGATAATACCACCAACCTCGGTTGCCGCTGAAAACAGTGCAGCGGTCTTGCCACGGACGATTTGCAAATAGGTGGCCTCATCCGTACGTAGATCTTGCGCTGCGGTAAGTTGCAGTACTTCTCCTTCAGCAATGGTTGCCGAGGCATTGGCGAGAATATCAAGCACCCGCAATGAACCGGTTTCGACCATCAACTGAAAACTGCGCGAAAACAGGTAGTCACCGACCAGCACGCTGGATTTGTTGTCCCAAAGCAGGTTGGCAGTGGGACGGCCGCGGCGTTGCCCGCTTTCGTCAACCACGTCGTCATGCAAAAGGGTCGCTGTATGTATGAACTCAACCGTCGCGGCGAGCTTGACAGCATCCGGCCCATCATAACCACATAGACGTGCCGCAGCCAGCGTTAGCATCGGGCGCAACCGTTTGCCGCCTGCGCTGACCAGATGGGCCGTGACTTCGGGGATGCGGGGTGCATGTTGCGAAGCCATGCGGTCGCGAATCAGGGCATCAACCGCAGCCATATCGGCGCTTAGGATGTCGGCCAGTCGGTCAAGTGGGCGGTTTGCTAGGTCGCTATTCATCACACTCCTGCGACAAGCCTCGACATTCGGTCTGACTTGCCCTTACATCTTGTTTTATGAAGGAACTTTTACGCAGCAGCGATCCGACGATCATGGCCTTTGCCTCCGCCCTTCTTCAAGGCGAGGATATAGACTGCTTTGAGATGGACGTAAATATGAGCATCCTGGAAGGTGGCATTGGCATATTCCCGCGCCGCATGATGGTTCGCGACGATGACTATGATGCAGCAGCACGGGTCATGCGTGATAACGAAATCCCGCTGGGGCTGTGATCGGCCCTGATCCAGTGGATTTGACACAAGATGCGTTTCTGGGGGGGCGTGTGTCCCTTTTCCAACCGCGCAAAGGGTATCGTGCCGGGATTGATCCTGTATTGCTCGCAGCTTCTGTTCCGGCCCGTGCTGGTCAAACGGTGCTCGAACTAGGCTGCGGTGCCGGAGCCGCAATACTTTGTCTTGCGTCGCGGGTGCCGGGGCTGATTCTGACTGGCGTTGAACTGCAATCAGACTACGCGGAATTGGCGCGGCGTAACAGCATTGAGAACAAGGTGGTTTTGAATGTGCACCAGGCTGATTTGGCCGCGCTACCCTCCGAACTGCGCCAGCTTCAGTTTGATCATGTTATCGCAAATCCCCCGTATTTCCGGGCTGGGTCGCATAGTGTAGCCAAGGATGCAGGACGCCGTGTTGCACTGGGTGGTGATACTGCGCTAGCCGACTGGATAGACGTCGCGGCCCGGCGGTTGGCACCGAAAGGCTATGTACACATCATTCAGCGGACAGAGCGGCTTCCTGAAGTGTTGGCGGCCTGTTCAGGGCGATTGGGCTCAGTTGAAGTTTTACCATTTTCGGCGCGCACGGGCCGCGAACCGGACTTGGTGATCGTGCGGGCGCGAAAAAACGGACGGGCGGCGTTTCGGCTGCACGCGCCGCGTGTATTGCATTCCGGTTCAGAGCATAAATTTGGAGACAGCGGCTATAGCACTGATATTCAGGCAGTTTTGAGGGACGGCGCGGCGTTAAATTGGGAATGACCTGAGTTTTGCAATAGGCGAGACGCCGCCTTGTTCAAAAATTGTCACAAATTTTGTGCGGGTGTCGCGTGACAGTTGGCGAGGGATGTGCTCAACTCAGGATGCAACTTAATCAGAGGAGGATTGCAATGAGCTTAAACTCGCACCTGACGGAACTGAAAAAGAAGCACAAGCACCTGAGTAATGAACTAGAACAAGCCCAGCGGGCGCCCGGAATCGACGGGCTGCATCTGGTCGAACTTAAAAAGCAAAAACTGAGACTAAAAGAAGAAATCCAGCGATTATCAATCTAGGATTTTCGCAGGCTGGCGCGCAAGGCAACAAGCGCGCCACCAGTGATCAGAACTGTTGCAAGGGCCAATGACCAGGACGGTTTGGCAATACCCGCAACTACAAGAATCAACGTTGACAACAATGGGGCCGCATAAGAGCTCGTCCCGAGCATTTGAATGTCGCCACGTTTGACGCCGATATCCCACAGATAAAAGGCCATCCCGACGGGACCAAGGCCAAGACCAATGGTGGCAAGCCAGCCAGTTGTGCCGCTTGGCCAGATCGTGTCTTCAAGTATTACGTGAAGAATTGCGGACAAGGCAGCTGTGGCCAGACAAAAAATGGAAACAGAGCTTGTAGGGGCCTCGCCAATACGGCGGGATAAAACCGAATAGGCCGACCAGGTCAGCGCGCATAGAATGGCGAGCGTGTATCCGGTGATGTACTGGGCCTGAAACCCAGCTGAACCACCGGAAATAATCGCCGCTGCCCCTGCAAATCCCATTGCCGCCCCGACCAAATGTCCAGGGCGTAGTTTTTCACCGGGAAGCAGGCCAGAGAAGACTACGATCAGCAGCGGCCAGAGATAGGCAATTAGCCCGGCTTCGGCTGCCGGAGCCAATCGCAACGCCGAGAAATACAGCGCGTGATAGCCAAACAGACCAAGCGTTCCAAAGACATATACCCGTAGTCGGATGGCGCGCAGCTGTCCAATACCACCGTTCAACATAGTCCAGACGAGGCCCAGCGTTCCGCCGATTGAGAAGCAAATTGTGTTCAGTAAAAGCGGCGGTATGGGGGCCGATCCGACAGTGAGCAATGCCAGAAACGACCACAGGATAACGGCGGCAAAGCCGATACCTGTGGCTTGATTTCGGGTCAAACGTTTGGTTGCCCGCTAGACAAAAAATTGCCCGCCATTGGCCGAGATTGTCGATCCGTTGATAAAGGCAGCGTCATCGGATGCAAGGAACACCGCAATACGCGCAATCTCTTCGGGCTCGCCCAGGCGACCTGTAGGGATTTGCGCAACAATGCTGTCGCGGATTTTTTCAGGGACGGCCAAGACCATATCAGTCGCAATATAGCCTGGGCAAATCGCATTGGCGGTAATACCTGCGCGCGCGCCCTCTTGCGCCAATGATTTCACGATACCCAGATCTCCGGCTTTGGACGCGGCATAATTGACCTGCGCAAACTGACCCTTTTGACCATTGATCGACGAAATGATGATTACGCGACCAAATTTCCGCTCGCGCATACCGGGCCAAAGCGGATGGGTCATGTTGAACACGCCTGTCAGGTTGGTATCAATCACCTGATGCCATTGCTCGGGCGTCATACGGTGGAACGGGGCATCGCGGGTGATGCCAGCGTTATTCACCAGAATATCCACCGGACCAAGATCAGATTCGACCTGTGCGATGCCTGCCGCACATTCGTCGTAATCCGCGACATTCCATTTGTAAGTCTTTATACCTGTTTCGTCGGTAAAGGCCGCAGCGGCATCGTCATTGCCTGCGTATGTTGCAGCGACGGTATATCCTGCATCCTTAAGGGCAGTTGATATGGCCGCGCCAATTCCGCGGCTTCCGCCGGTGACCAGTGCTACTCGAGACATATGGTTCTCCACAAAATTTGAGCAACTTCATTACCCAAACAATGTTCGGGGCGCAATTATATTGCGCCCCTGTTTTCTAGTCGCGTTCGAGACACATGGCAACACCCATACCGCCACCGATACAGAGTGTCGCAAGACCTTTCTTGGCATCGCGTCGTTTCATTTCGAACAACAGCGTATTCAGAATGCGAGCACCCGAGGCACCGATGGGGTGACCGATGGCAATCGCACCGCCGTTAACGTTCACGATGGCCGGATCCCAGCCCATGTCTTTGTTGACGGCACAGGCCTGTGCAGCAAACGCTTCGTTGGCTTCTACAAGGTCAAGGTCTTCGGCTGTCCAGCCCGCCTTTTCCAACGCTTTGCGCGAGGCAAAGATCGGGCCAGCACCCATGATCGACGGGTCTAGACCAACGGTGGCAAAGGACGCAATGCGCGCCAAGGGTTCAATTCCACGCTTTTCGGCGTTAGCCGCAGACATCAGCAATGCGCCGGCCGCGCCGTCATTTAGGCCAGAAGCGTTGGCGGCTGTTACCGATCCGTCCTTGGCGAAAGCCGGGCGCAATTTGGCCATTGCCTCGATTGTGGCGCCGTGGCGGATGTATTCATCGCTGTCCATTACGATGTCACCTTTGCGGGTCTTTATGATGAAGGGAACGATTTCATCCGCAAATTTTCCCGCTTTTTGTGCGGCTTCAGCTTTATTTTGCGACGCAACTGCGAACACATCTTGCGTATCACGATTAATTTGCCATTTCTCGGCGACGTTTTCTGCAGTTTGGCCCATGTGATAGCCATTGAACGCATCCCACAATCCATCGCGGATCATGGTGTCAATATATTTCATGTCACCCATTTTGTGCCCGGCGCGCAGGTTGGCGGCGTGTGGCGACATGGTCATGTTCTCCTGTCCGCCGGCGGCAACGATATCGGCATCACCAAGTTGCACATGCTGAGCCGCCAATGCGACGGCGCGCAGGCCAGAACCGCAGACCTGATTGATGCTCCACGCTGCAGATTCGGTTGGCAGGCCGGCGTTGATATGCGCCTGACGGGCCGGGTTCTGGCCCTGAGCTGCGGTCAAAACCTGACCAAGTATGGTTTCGGATACTTCACCCTTGTCGATGCCTGCACGTTCAACAATAGCCTCAAGAACAGTGGTGCCTAGATCATGTGCGGGGGTGTTGGCGAAGGAGCCGCCAAAACTGCCGACGCCAGTGCGTGCGGCGGATGCAATTACTACGTTGGTCATGTGGTCGGATCCCTTTTTGCAACCTGTGATCGGGTATTTGCAATTGGGTTGCTGAAAACAAGAGGCAACACCATGCATTTTTCCCGCTCTATCAGTGTTGGACATAAAGGATTGCTGCACCTGCAGCAACAGACAGTGTGTCTCATATGTATATACGGCAATTTGCCAAGGCTCAGGCCACCTGTTGTGATTGCTTGTCGGAGATCCAGGGTGGGCGAATAGTCGGCGCACCGAACAAATAACCTTGAAGGCAATCTATGCCGATCGACATCAGGTATTTTGCATCTTCTTTTGTTTCCACGGATTCGGCGACGGTCAACATGTCGAACTGTCGTGCAATCGCGATCAGCGCCTGTGTCAGCACCTGATTATCGGGGTTTCCATGAATACCTCGAACAAACTGGCCGTCGATTTTAACAGCATCGAAATAGAATTCGCGAAAATACTTGAATGCAGTGTACCCGGCCCCAAAATCATCCAGCGCAAATGCAATTCCGTTACTTTGGAGCCGGTTCATGAAATCAACGACAATTTCAGGCACAGTCATCGCTGAAGATTCAGTTATTTCCAATATCAACCGCCCGCCGAGCGAGGAATCTTTCTTAAGCAGCCGATCCAGAATGCGCATCCATCTAGTGTAGCCAATGGATCGGGCCGACATATTGATTGACAATCGAAGCGATGGGTTCCGTATCAGAGCCCGCAGCCCCGTTTCAAGCGCGACACAGTCAATTTCGCGGCCCAGTTCAGTGTCTTCGACAATTGGCATAAAGTCACGCGCAGGAATGACCCGCCCCGTGGCGTCAAGAATGCGGATCAAGCCCTCGTAAAACGCGGTTTGCTGAGGGCGGCGGGCCTGCATTACCGGTTGAAAAGCCAGCAGCGTCTGTCGATGTTTCACGGCTTCTGTCACCATATCCAACGTTGCCTGATCTCGCCCGGAGATGGCTGCATCCAAAGGGCTGTATGCCCCTTGAGGCATATCTGCGCGTATTTGTCTGTGGCGCTTTTTCATAACGAATCCCGGCTGCTGATGCCGGACAAGAATTCGCCGAAAACATGAACTTGTGCTTAATATTCGCTTTTTGTCCTAAGTTGAGGCAAATGTCATGAAACAAGAAAAAGGGTACATAATGGAACGGTGTGGCTGGGCTGGAAACGAGCAAATTTACGTTGAATATCATGACACTGACTGGGGAGTTCCCGAGTATGACAGCCGGGCGTTGTGGGAAAAACTGATACTGGACGGGTTTCAGGCAGGGCTAAGTTGGATCACGATACTTAAAAAGCGAGAGAATTTTCGTGAGGCATTCGATGGATTTGATCCAAATGTGATTGCGGCGTGGGGCGCGGATGATGTGGAGCGGCTATTGACCAATCCGGGTATCATTCGTCACCGCGGTAAGATTGAAGCAACGATTAGTAATGCTCGGGTATGGCAGAAGATCGAGCAAGAGCAGGGATTTGATCGGTTCTTGTGGAATTATGTGGGCGGCAAGCCGTTGCAGAACTCGTGGACGCGTTTGGATGAGGTCCCGGCATATACTGAATTGTCGACGCAGATATCCAAAGATTTGAAGAAGCTTGGCTTCAAGTTTTGCGGCCCGACGATTGTGTATGCCTTTATGCAAGCTGTAGGCATGATCAACGACCATTTAGTCACCTGTCCCCGCCACGCAGAAGTGGTGCGACTGATACGATGATGTGATCCAACAGAGCACGCTTGCGCGTGCATTACCTTTGTTGATTTGCCGCGTGTGGCAGCCCGAGCGAACTTAGTTGAAACCGGGCGTTCCCTTATCAGACGGGTTTCGCAGCAGATGTTTGGATTTTATTGTCTCAGATGTATCCCGGCTGCCATCATGGCTATAGCCCGGTGGTGCAAACGCATATTTGAATCGTTCTTTCAGCGTCAGGCCAGGCTGGAACACATCGCGGAGCAGCCCAACCCATTCATGAAACGCAACGCGCAACGGGTTGAACGTGCCAAGATTGTAGACCAGCCCGTAATCCGGTTTTTCCTTGTCCAATTCCGGGACAAATGTGCCGAACATCTTGTCCCAGATGATGAGCACCCCCGCATAGTTCGCATCCAGATAACGGGCATTTCTACCATGGTGGACGCGGTGGTGCGATGGCGTGTTCATCACCTTTTCAAACCAGCGGGGCAGCTTGGTAATGGCTTCGGTGTGTATCCAGAATTGGTAAATCAGGTTTAGACCACCAACAAACAAGATCATGGCCGGATGAAACCCCAACAGGACCAGCGGTGCGCGCACGATCATCATCATGGTGAAGGTGCCTGTCCATGTTTGGCGCAAAGCAGTGGTCAAATTGTAATGCTGAGACGAGTGGTGATTGACGTGACTGGCCCAGACCCAACGAACGCGATGGCCAAACCGATGCACCCAGTAATAGCGCAGATCATCCAGCACAAAGCACAATACCACGACCCACCAGGACGAACCTAAATCAAGTGGTGTGATCTGCCACAGCAACATGAAAAAGCCCCACGCAATGAATCCCATCGCGATACCCACTGCGACACTGCCCGCGCCCATGACCAAAGATGTCACTGCATCGCGGGTTTCATAGCGCCCTCCGCGTTTACGAATGATGATCCATGCGATTTCAGCCAGAACAGCAATCACAAACAGCGGGACAGCCCACTGAACAACGTCCGGGTAATGTAATGTTTCAGTCATGTCTGTGCCATCTTTTGCCGCCAGTCGGTGCGTTCAGTTTCGGAAAGGGTTATCAAAGCCCTGGGTGCGGAAAAATCCGGAAACCGGATTTTCAAGCGCTTTTTCGATTCGGTTATTTCGGCGTCTCCTAAAGGGCGTGCAACAGTATCAATGCCAAAAGACCAGACCAGCCCCGGTCCTTGATCTGTGACTATTAGTGCCGCGAGGCCGCTGTCCGACACTGTGACGTTGGTGATGGTGTCTTCGGGAAACAGACGCAGCCACGCTGCTCGGGCCGTGTTATCGGTCAGAACCACAGGCTGGGATTTTCCCAGAAAATGCAACAACAAGGCGATACCGCCAATGCCACCGCCGACAAGAATAAGAAGTATTGATAACGGCATCCTGCCCCCCCACTATTGCCAAATAAATTGGCCTTTAGGCTGCAGGTTGTCAAAGAGAGCGTGGGGTCAATGCGCCATTAGTTCTCGGCCGGTTTCTCAACCAAGGCAGCAATGATGGCCCGCGCGCTGTCTGAATTCCACTCCGCATCGCCCAGCAGCCGGGCGATTTCGCGCCCTTCGGGATCAAGGATTATGGTCACCGGCAGGCCCAGAACGCCCATTTGGCGGGACAGGGCCTGTTTGTTGTCCTGATGGCGAGGCAGGTTGGTGATTTCTGCGTCGGCAAAGAACTTTTCGATACCCTTAGGGGAATTGCGCCCGGTGGCCAAAGTCAGCACTTCGAAATTCTCGCCTCCGAATTCGTCCTGCAATGCGCTTAGCATCGGCATCTCTGCACGACATGGTGCGCACCATGTGGCCCAGAAATTCAGCAAGACATATTTGCCCTGATAATCCGCTAGTGTTGCAGTGCCGGTATCATCCTCAAGTGTAAATGCCACCTGCGACACCTCTTTCGGCTCGCTGTGGAAATTCAGTTTTTTCATGTCGCCTTCGCGCAGTTCCATGATCGACGACATATCGGCAAGCGCCATGTTTGCACCCAGCGCAAGGGATATATAAAGGAGAGCGGAACGAACAAGACGCATTTTTCCTCCGATAGGATACGACATGACAGATAAATCCTCGAACCAGATGTGGGGCGGTCGCTTTGCCGCTGGACCGGACGCGATCATGGAGGCGATTAATGCCTCGATCGGGTTCGACCAACGGATGGCGGCGCAGGATATTGCAGGCTCAAGGGCCCATGCGGCGATGTTGGCCGCAACAGGCGTGATAAGCGATAGCGATGCTGATGCAATAGCAAAAGGCCTGCTCACGGTCTTGTCAGAAATCCAAGATGGTAAATTTGAGTTTTCCACCGCCTTGGAAGACATCCACATGAATGTCGAATCGCGATTGAAAGAGGTGATCGGTGAGCCTGCCGGGCGTCTGCACACTGGGCGCAGCCGGAACGATCAGGTCGCCACGGATTTCAAACTATGGGTACGTGATCAGCTGGATGCTGCCGAGGCCGGATTGCTGGCGTTGATCGAGGCATTGCTGGCGCAGGCCGAGGCTGGGGCAGATTGGGTCATGCCGGGGTTTACACATTTACAGGTCGCCCAGCCGGTGACATGGGGCCATCATATGATGGCCTATGTGGAAATGTTTGGCCGTGATCTAAGCCGCGTGCGTGATGCACGGGCGCGCATGAACGAATCCCCTTTGGGGGCTGCAGCTTTGGCTGGAACGTCCTTTCCGATTGATCGCGACATGACGGCCAAGGCATTGGGGTTTGACCGGCCAAGTGCCAATTCGCTGGATGCGGTCAGTGACCGGGATTTTGCGCTGGAATTTCTGGGTACTGCCAGCATTTGTGCCATGCATTTGTCGCGTATGGCCGAGGAACTGGTGATCTGGTCGTCGGCACAGTTTCGGTTTGTCGCCCTAAGTGATCGGTTCTCGACCGGGTCATCGATCATGCCGCAAAAGAAAAATCCAGATGCGGCGGAACTGATTCGCGCCAAGATTGGCCGGATTTTCGGAGCCAACACGGCGCTTATGATGGTGATGAAGGGGTTGCCGCTGGCCTATTCCAAAGACATGCAGGAAGATAAGGAACTGGTTTTTGACGCCGCCGACAGTTGGATGTTGGCCATGGCTGCGATGAACGGAATGGTGCGTGATATGACGGCCAATCGCGATTCACTGGCTGCCGCTGCCGGATCTGGGTTTTCGACCGCAACTGACCTTGCGGATTGGTTGGTGCGGGTTTTGGGCCTGCCGTTTCGGGATGCACATCACATCACCGGAGTCTTGGTTGCGATGGCTGAAAACAACGACTGTGACTTGCCAGACCTAAGCCTTGAGGACATGCAGTCGGTCCACGCAGATATCACAATAGATGTCTTTGCTGTCCTTGGCGTCGAAAATTCGGTAAACTCGCGGACGTCTTATGGGGGGACCGCGCCGACGCAGGTGCGGGCTCAGATCGAGAGATGGAAAGAGAGGCTTTGATGAGCCGTTTGGTTCTGGCAATACTAACGACCGGATTTCTGAGCGCATGTGGCGCGGATGGCGAACCAGAGCAACCAACGATGAATGCTGGCGTTGTCTTGTCAGGAAATGGCGGGAGCTATGGTGGTGTCGGGCTGCATCAGGGACCGATTTCGCTCTACCTTGGATTTTAGACAACGGTTTAAGGGCAGGGAATCGCAAAGACTACGTTGCCTTTCTTAGGGTAGACGCAAAAGCGCGACAAACAAGCGCGTGCCTGTTAAGTGCATTGCGCCACACATATATGTGTACAATTGGACAACAGTAGACGGACCTTTGTATGGCCAAAGCCCGTGCCGCAAGGCAATTTGGGCCTTTCGGGAACACCGAAACCTGCCAGGACTAAGCGGCATTGAATTGCCCAATCCGTCGCGGCGCGGTAGTCGTTTGAGACGTGTTGTCGTTGTCGCGAACCTGCCGAAGGGAAAAAGTGATGAAACATGCAGCTTTTCTTGTGCTCCTGTTCGCCTTGGCTGCCTGCCAGGTTACAACCGGAGGACCCCATTCTTTGGAAACTCAGGATGGTCGGCCATGCAACGGGGGCGCTCATTGCACGGGCGGGCGTTGATCAGTCGCGAGGACAATTCGATGCGTTTCGTTAGTGTTTTGGGATTAGTTGGATTGCTGGCCGCCTGTGGCGCGGATGGCGAGCCGGAACAACCAGCGATGAATGCTGCTGTTGTCCTGTCAGGAAATGGCGGAAGCTATGGTGGGATCGGGCTTCATCAGGGACCGATTTCGTTGTACCTTGGGTTTTAGCCGGACCGCCAAGGCCGGGAGGTTGTTGTTGAGCAATGGAAAGCAAGACTGAAATGGGCAAATTTGTGTTAGTAGTAATCGCGGCAGGTTTTTTGACGGCTTGTGGTGCAGATAGTGTCCCGACGCGTCCAGCCGAGGAAGCAAAATCATCAGGTACTGGCATTACTGTGTCTGGCAGCGCCAGAGTTGGTGTTGTCTATGGCCCAAAAGGGGCGCGTGACCGATATTGATCCGAATTATTGAGACTTTCAAAGCAGGAGCAATTCGATGTCCCCATTGCGGATAGTCTATCTGGCGTTGGCAATTTGGGGCGCTGTGCATCCGACGATATTTGTAGGCCAATGGATCATGGCAAACGGTGTTGATATTCCCGCGCTGATCGCGGCTTGGCTTGCAACTGCTGCAAGTAGCGCCTTGTTTTGGGATCTGTTTATAGCGTCGACTGCTCTTACGGTGTTTGTGCTGGCCGAGGTCGCAGTACGCCGCAACTGGATCGGCCTGTTGGCTATTCCGGCTACCTTCCTGATTGGGTTAAGCTGTGGTTTGCCGCTATATCTGTTCCTGCGCACGCGACCAGTGGGGTAATTCCTATTGATCTGCGCGGCATTTTCCGTCTAATCGCGCCATGGATCATTTTCTCTATAAAGACGGTGTGTTGCACGCCGAAGACGTTTCCGTTGCAGAAATAGCGGCCAGCGTAGGTTCTCCGTTTTATGTTTATTCTACCGCAACACTTGAACGCCATTTCCGGCTGTTTGACGAGGCTTTGGATGGCATCGACCATCTGGTTTGCTATGCGATGAAGGCGGCCAGCAATCAGGCCATTCTGAAAACGCTGGCAAATGCGGGGGCTGGGATGGATGTGGTGTCGGTTGGTGAGTATCTGCGCGCGAAAGCTGCGGGCGTACCCGGCGACAAGATCGTGTTTTCTGGTGTTGGTAAAACAGCCGACGAAATCCGCGTTGCATTGCAAGGTGGAATTCGCCAGTTCAACGTTGAATCTGAACCTGAAATGGAGGTTCTGAATGCGCAGGCCGTCGCGCTGGGTATGACTGTTCCTATCACCATTCGCGTCAATCCGGACGTGGACGCCAGAACCCATGCAAAAATTGCCACCGGAAAATCGGAAAACAAATTCGGCATCCCAATCGCCCGTGCCCGTAGTGTTTATGCGATGGCGGCGGCATTGCCGGGGCTAGAGGTGATTGGCATCGATGTGCATATCGGCAGCCAGTTGACCGATCTGGCGCCGTTTGAGCAGGCCTACCAAAAAGTTGCCGAACTAACCGAAACGCTTCGCGCTGATGGTCATGACATTCGCCGCCTTGATCTGGGCGGCGGGTTGGGCATCCCTTATGCTAACTCAAACGAGGCTCCGCCATTGCCCTCTGATTATGGTGATTTGATCAAGCGGACTGTTGGGCATCTGGGTTGCGAAATTGAAATCGAACCGGGGCGTCTGATTGCGGGCAATGCAGGTATTATGGTGTCCCAGGTGATCTATGTGAAATCCGGCGAAGGGCGTGATTTTCTGATCGTGGACGGGGCGATGAATGATTTGATTCGCCCGGCAATGTATGAGGCGTATCACGACATTGTTCCGGTGGTTGAGCCCGCTGTTGGCATTGCACAACAGCCTTATGATATCGTTGGCCCAATCTGCGAAAGCGGCGACACATTTGCCAAACAACGCATGATGCCGCCGCTGAAATCCGGCGATTTGATCGCGTTTCGAAGTGCGGGAGCTTATGGCGCAGTGATGTCCAGCGAATACAATTCGCGGCTGTTAATTCCCGAAGTTTTGGTGAATGGCGATCAATTCGCGGTTATCCGCCCACGTCCGACCTTTGAAGATATGATAAATCGCGATACGATCCCTTCGTGGCTGTGACGCAATTCTGCGCCAACAGCCTTAGGAGACCGTAATGGCCAGCCAACTTGGCACCGCCCAAACCCTGCGTCGATTGCGCCTGCCGCTGGCTTTGACCCGCGTCGGCATGTTCGCCGAGCGAATGTTGCGCCGATTCTGGCCGTTGTGGTCGATACTTATGTTGGTGGCGGCTGCCTTGATGTTGGGCCTGCACGACCTGATGCAGATCGAATTGGTCTGGAGCTTGGCGGTTGTCAGCATTCTGGCCATCTTGGTCAGCTTTGTTTGGGGCATTCGCGGGTTCAAATGGCCGACTCGTTTCGAGGCGCTGACCCGATTGGATGAAACGCTTCCGGGCCGCCCAATTGCTGCGATTTTGGATGAACAGGCGATTGGGGCAGGCGATGAGGCGTCGGCCATTGTCTGGGCTGCCCATCAGCAACGTATGGCGGTGAAGGCCAATTCCGCTAAAGCCGCCAAACCGAATCTGCGTTTGTCCAGTCGTGACCCTTATGGATTGCGTTATTCGTCCTTGGTGGCATTGACCGTCGCCTTGCTGTTCGGCTCGATCCTGCGGGTTGGATCTGTGACTGATTTGACCCCGGGTGCGGCTG
>PIVL01001121.1 GCA_003354145.1 Paracoccaceae bacterium | reverse complement strand
TTCTTCTTGGCGTGCCGCGAGCGGATAATCAGCTTGCTGGACGCTTTGTTCTTGTTCCGGGTGCGTGCACCCTTTGTTGGCTTACCCCAAGGTGTCACAGGATGACGACCACCAGAGGTTCTACCTTCACCACCACCATGCGGGTGATCGATCGGGTTCATGACAACACCACGTACCGACGGGCGAATACCCTTGTGCCGCATCCGGCCAGCTTTCCCGAAATTCTGGTTGCTGTTGTCCGGGTTTGACACGGCGCCGATTGTCGCCAGGCATTCCTGACGCACAAGACGCAGCTCGCCCGAGCTCAGACGGATCTGAGCATAACCACCGTCACGACCAACGAACTGAGCATAAGTACCAGCAGCGCGGGCAATCTGACCGCCCTTGCCGGGCTTCATTTCGATGTTGTGAATGATGGTACCGATAGGCATGCCGGAAAACGGCATTGTGTTGCCCGGTTTGATGTCTGCCTTTTGGGCCGAGATCACTGAATCACCAACAGCCAGACGCTGAGGTGCCAGGATATAGGCCTGTTCGCCATCTGAATA
>PIVL01000494.1 GCA_003354145.1 Paracoccaceae bacterium | reverse complement strand
TGACGGGGGCGTCAAACTGATCGAGAAGCCTAGGCAAAGCAGTTGGATCATCGAAATCGCCCTGTGTCAGATCAGCCCAAACAATCTCGCCGCCTGCGAGGTCCAGTCCCGAATCTCGACGGGAGAGGGTCGAGAAACCCTGCACCGCTACATCCAGCCCCATAATCCGTACCAGACCGCGCATGAATCCCTCTGTCTGGCGCAACGGCTGTTGATGGATCATAGCACACCGAAATGGCCAGATCTGAATAAACCGGCTGGCCGCCTGGCTTCTTGCGCCGATCTGCGTTCCAGGCGTCCACAACATCCGCACTCACCAAACCGTTACATCGCCACGCTGGCGAAGGCTTTCATTGTAGGCTGCCCAATTCGTCACACGATACCGCCACTTATGGCCACGGGAAGCGTTAAACTTATGCGGCATCAAGACCATCCTGGCTGGCTAGCAAGAGCACCACATAACAGCACCGGGGCTATCCGCGCAAAAATGCCGCTGTTGCCTAACCTCTCGCTGGGGTACGGACAAGGTATTCACAAAACAAAAGGCCAAATAGAAATGCATCCCACAATTACCAAACTGCAAGAGGTTGTCGCCAAAGGAGACGACACAAAAATCGCTGAATTGCTGGCCGAAAACGTGCAGTTCATGCCACCTACTTATTACAAGACCTGGACCGGTCGCGAACCCGTTGCTGCCGTACTAGGTCATGTGGGCAATGTGTTCAGCGAATTTAAATACCGTCGGGTGATGGGCGACGGCAACGATTGGGCGCTTGAGTTCCAATGCAAGGTCGGCGATCTGGATGCTGTCGGGGTTGACCTGCTGACGCTGGACGACGACGGATTGGTCGCCAAATTCGAAGTCGTCATGCGCCCGCACAAAACCATCGGCGCCCTACGCGACGCCATGAACGCCCGAGTCATGACCGACCCACGGTTCCTAAAATTCCGTGAAGCCCTTAGTTAGACCCTTTTTCTGGACAAGTAGTAACCAATTGTAACAACTAAGTCAGCAGTGTTGACTTAGTTTACTATTTCCTCAAAATACGCAGACAAAGCGGATTCGGAGGAACTGGCGATGCAATGGGAACAAGTACTGGCAACGCGCACATCGCGAATGAAAGCCTCAGAGATCCGCGAGCTTCTCAAGCTTCTCGCGCATCCCGAGATCATTTCGTTTGCCGGTGGCATCCCCGATCCGAACCTGTTCCCCGCCAAAGAGTTTGAGACCGCCTTTAGCAATATCTTCTCGTCCGACGAGCGCGATTCAGCACTGCAATACTCGATCAGCGAGGGCTATTTGCCCCTGCGCGAATGGATCGTTACCCAAATGGCCGGGCTTGGCATTCCCTGTGATGTTGACAACATCATGATCACATCCGGGTCACAACAGGCGCTGGACTACCTTGGTAAACTGTTGCTGTCCCCCAATGATACGGCCTTGATTGGCTGGCCAACCTATCTGGGCGCATTGGGGGCATTCAACGCCTATGAACCAAACTATGACAGGCTTGAACCGCGCACCAACCGATCTGCACAGCAGTATGCCGACACCGCCAAAGCCAAAGGCGGGCAGATCAAATTTGCCTACGTTTCCGTCGATTTTGCAAACCCAACGGGCGACACCCTGAATCTTGCCGAACGCGAGCGGGTGTTGGACCTTGCCGATGATCTGAATTGCGCAGTGATCGAGGACGCCGCCTATCAAACCCTGCGCTTTGGCGGAGAGGCGATTCCACCCATCCTGGCGCTTGAAATCGCCCGTAATGGCAGCATCGAAGAGGCCCGTACAATCTATTGCGGCAGCTTTTCCAAGACCCTTGCGCCGGGTCTGCGGGTGGGGTGGATTTGCGCGGCAAAGCCGGTAATTTCCCAGTTGGTGTTGATGAAGCAGGCCTCTGATTTGCATACACCAACAATAAATCAGATCGCCATTTCCAAGATCGCTAGAACGATTTTTCACGAACATGTCGACAAGATACGCGCGACTTATATGGCCAGGCGGGATCGGATGTTGCAGGCACTGGCCAAACACATGCCCGACGGCGTCCAGTGGACCAGACCCGAGGGTGGCATGTTTATCTGGCTAACCCTACCAGAGCATATGGATGGCGCAGACCTACTAGCCAAATCGTTGAAAACGCAAAAAGTCGCCTTTGTACCCGGAGGCGCATTTTTCGCAGATGCGTCAGGACATAATTCCCTGAGGCTTAGTTTTTCGGTGGCAGATACAGCAACAATTGATGAAGGCATTAGGCG
>PIVL01001120.1 GCA_003354145.1 Paracoccaceae bacterium | reverse complement strand
GTTGAGAACGCCGCCGATATCCCTTTCCATCGCTGCAAAATTTATGTCAACGGGACGAGTTTCAAGCTGCGTAAAGACACAATCCTCGACGCTAACGGGCACCGCGCCTATCCCTTTCAGCTATTCGTCAACAAGACCGGCAAGAGCCCGTCGCGTGTTACTGGCGGCATGATTGACTGTAGCAGCCCCAAACTGGTTTACACGTTCGGCAACTGAGGGTGACTAGATGACTTCCATGAACTTGACAAGAACACCCAGAGATATCGACCAAATCCTCATAGAAAATCGTGAAGCCTTTAACCGGCCTGACGCACCTGTCACGGAGGACGAAGCGGCGCTGTTTGATAGTGTATCACAGCTCCCCGTGGCTCTTGTCGAGCGTCTGCCAGCACCTCAAGCACTGAGTATGGGAGCGCTTCCCCTGCATTGTCATAGCAACTGCTTTTCATTTGTCGAAGACAACCCGCAAACAGGTGCCCGACAAATCATCGGTTGGCTGAGAATATCCCCCGACCTGTATAACCTGCACTCTGTTCTCATGATTGACGA
>PIVL01000183.1 GCA_003354145.1 Paracoccaceae bacterium | reverse complement strand
GTTTGTAACGCGCTGGTCTCCCATGCGGGCCACCATGCGTCTATGAACCTTCGTTGGCATCAGGCGGGTTCAGCAACATCGTCGGCGGTCGCTAACTCAATCCTTGCACAGCGAAAATCTGGCAGGTCAGAGTCGGCTGCGTAATTATTAAGCAGCCGACCTTTTGTGACGGCGAAAACGTGGGCATTGTGATTCCGGACTGGGCGTAGGGTGGGTGAAAACCCACGCCGTGGCGGAGTCTATACTGCGACTTCAATCAGATAGGGGCCGGGGGTCTCAAGTGCTGTCTCGATCGCTTGGGCCAGATCGCCACAATCATCCACGCGGGTGGCCTGCGCCCCCATAGAGTGCGCCATTTCCACCCAATTCAGGTTGGGTCGATTCAGCGATAGCATATCGATGGCGCGAGGGCCGGGATTTTGCACGCCGACATTGGTCAGCTCACCGCGCAGGATCTGATAGCTGTGATTGGCAAAGATCAGGATGGTTACATCCAACTGTTCGCGCGCCATTGTCCAAATGGATTGCACCGTATACATCGCACTGCCATCCCCGACGAGCGCCAAAACTTTGCGATCCGGACAGGCAAGCGCCGCGCCGATGGCCACAGGCATGCCATACCCGATAGATCCACCACAGTTGTTCAGCCAAGTGTGCGCCGGTGCCCCTGCCGTGGCAGGAAAGAAGGCGCGACCCGTGGTGACGGATTCATCCACCACAATGGCGTTTTCCGGGATCGTCCGGGCAAGAACTTCCGCAATACTTTCAGCACTGGTCGGACCTTTCGGCAGCGGGCTGGCATGTGGCTCTGCCACGTGGGCGGGTGGCGTTTCAGTTGCACCAAGGGTTCCGCAAAGCGCGGTCAACGCCTCGGTCAAATCCTGTGACGTATCGGCAAGCTCAACGATCTTGGCCCCGTCACGGGTCAATATCGCGGGTTTGTTTGGGTAGGCAAAAAACCCAATTGGTGCGCGCGCTCCGATCAATACGATTTTACTATAAGGGGCCAACGTCTCAAGTGCCTGATCAATCGGATAGGGCACTCGGCCAATTTTTACGCGCCCGGCACCACGTTCAAGTCGGGCATTGGCCCATTCTGACAACAGCGAACAGCCGGTTTTTGCCGCTATCCGCCCGGCGATTTGCAGGTTTTGCTCAGTCAGCGCATTGCCCCCTAACAATAACAGGGTTTCAGGCCCGCCAAAATCCTTGGTCGCCTGTTCCAGCAAAGCCTCATTAAACGCCGCGCGTGGCGGTGTTTTGATTTGCTCTGCAACCTCGCCACCCTCATTCCACGCGGTATCACTGGGCAGTATCAGCGTTGCGATCTGCCCCGGGGCTACGCACGCCGCTTGCACAGCGCGCGCGCCATCGGCTCCGACATCTGTTGCAGAAACGGAGCCATGCACCCAATGAGACATAGGCCGTGCTATGCCTTCAATGTCTGATGTCAGGGGCGCGTCCAGAGCTAGATGTGAAGCCGCATGTTCGCCGACGATGTTCACCACGCCTGACCCGGCTTTTTTGGCGTTGTGCAGATTGGCCAACCCATTTGCCAATCCGGGCCCCAGATGCAGCAACGTACAAGCCGGTTTTCCGGACATCCGGTAATACCCATCTGCAGCCCCGGTAGCGACACCTTCAAACAGTGCCAGAACCGACCGCATTCCCGGCACATGATCCAATGCCGCCACAAAGTGCATTTCTGACGTTCCAGGATTGGAAAAACAAATGTCCACCCCGTTGTTGATCAGACTTTTAACCAGACTTTCCGCGCCATTCATGGCAACTCCTTTCATTCTACTGCCCAATAGGGTGTTCGCAATTCACGTTTCAGAATCTTGCCAATGGCGCTGCGCGGCAGGGCGTCGCGCGCCTCGACTGCCGACAATCGCTGGCTTTTGCCAAGCAAGGCATTGGCGTCGGCGCGAATTTCATCCGCCGATCGCACCGCGCCTTCGCGCAGTACCACCAGGCCTAGCGGGGTCTCGCCCCAGCTTTCTGAAGGTATGCCGATAACAGCGGCGTCCACTACATCCGCATCGGCCAGCAACACCAGTTCCAGATCATCGGCATAGATGTTCAGACCGCCCGAAATGATCATGTCTTTCTTGCGATCTGACAGGATCAGAAATCCGTCCTTGTCCCAACTGCCCATATCGCCCGACCGGAAAAACACCACGCCTGCATCATCGCGCCAGATGTAATCATCGGTCAGATCATCTCGCCCGAAATATCCAGCCATCATGGTTGGGCTGCGGCCACAAATCTCTCCAACCTCGCCTTGCGCAACTTCGTTGCCATCAGAATCAATTAGTTTGATTTCAGTGGCTGGCGCAGGCACGCCAACTGTGTGCAACTTGTCGGGATGCTCATCCGCAATCAACACAGTGACGCCACCACCTTCGGTCAGGCCGTAATATTCGACCAGCTTGCCGGGAAAACGGGCCAATACATCCGCCTTTACATCGGCGCGCAACGGGGCCGATGTCGAGAATTTCAGGCGCATGGAACCGAGGCCGAAGTCATCGAAATCAGGCACATCCATGATCCGCTTATACTGAACCGGAACCAACATTGTGTGGGTGATGCGCTCGCTTTCGACGATCTCAAGATAGCGGCGCGCATCGAATTTCGCCATCAGATGAACGGTTGATCCACCTACCAAAGTTGGCAGGAACGATACCAACGTGGTGTTGGAATACAGCGGCGTTGACAGCAATGTCCGTGCATCGTCGTCATAGCCGTTGGCATGCACCCGGTCCATCTGGGCCGCGCGCATCCAATGGTCGTGCAATATGCCTTTTGGCGTTCCGGTGGTGCCCGAGGAATAGATCAAGTTGCAAGGATCTTTCATGTCAATCGGGATCAGCGGATCACTTGTGCTGGCAGCTGCAAGGATTGTTTCATAATCCTCAAATCCATCGGCGCTGAAATCCAGGGCGATTTTGCGCAACGGCAGATCTGCCAAGAACGGCGCGACCAGGTCGGCATATTGTTTCGCCAGAAACAATACCTTGGCACCACAATCTTGTAGCATCTTGTGCAAAGCCTCAGACGAGGCCATCGACGACAATGGCGTCATACAGGCCCCGGCGCGCAATGCACCGATTAAAATTTCGGCGTAAGCGGCTGAATTTGGCGACAGAACCGCAACCCGGTCACCTTTGTTCAGTCCATCCCTCAAAAGGGCGTTTGCCACGCGGTTGACACGGTCGTCAAACATGGCCCAACTTAGTCTTGTATCCCCGCAAACCAGCGCCTCGTGGTTCGGGCGCAATTTGGCGCGGGCCCGGATCATGTCCACAACCGTTTCAACAGGTGGTTCATCCGGAGCGGGGGCGTGTATCGGGATCATTTTGTTGCGTATCCTGCAGCAGTATTTTTTGGGATCGTATGTCAGCGGAGGCGATTGGCAAGGGCATTTTGAACGTTCCGCATGAAAACCCAATTGGCCCTGCTATGGCAGATAATGAACAAGTGTACTAGACAAGACGAATTCGCAATTTCTATTAATTTGGGCAGGGCAAAGGCTGCCCGATAGTACAAACCTGATCCCGTAAAATTGATTTTGCAGATGTCACAGCATCCCCTAGCCATGAGCCAAGCGGTTAAAGGAAAGCAGATGAAGCTTGCAACACTGACATTGGTATTGGCTGCTCTTGCCAACGGAGCCGTGGCGGATTCGCATGGCAATGCGTATGTGCATAGTCGCGAATATAAAGGTGTGGTCTATCTGATGTATCAGGACCACATGTCGCTTTATACCTATGACAAGGACAAAAACGGCGTGTCGACCTGTTATGACGCCTGCGCGGAAAACTGGCTTCCGGCGTTGCTGGAAAAGGGCACGCCTCTTGGCGAAAACTATACGCTGATAAAGCGCAAAGACGGCACGATGCAGGCCGCATTCCGGAGCCAGCCGCTGTATTTGTCATCCGAGGACTGGAATGTCGGTGACATGAATGGCGATGGGATTGATGGCGTCTGGCACCTGGCGCGACCATGAGGTGATGACTGGACATTTAAACAAGATGCCGTGAATTGCCATCGAAATCTCCATACCGGCCATTCGCCAGGGAAATATCCAGACCGAGTTCCAAAGGCTTAAATTTGGCAGTCATTTTGACAGCGTACGAAATAGAGCTATAGTTTGAGACTCCACAGGTATTGGCTGGCGGAGGACATTCGATGCGACTGAATTCACCAAAATTTCTTAAAACCATTCAAACGCAGTCTCAAAGGAGCATGGGCGCGCTTATAATTGCATGCGCACTACCCGCGGTGGCAAATGCCCAAACCGGCGTTGGCACAGAAGTCGTGGAAGCGCCAAAAATCTACTCACCCTACGTTGCGAGAACCGCAAGGAACGCAAATTTCGCAGAAGGCGTGTATTGGGGGGATACCCATCTTCACACGTCTTACTCTGCCGACGCGGGCATGATGGGCAACACGCTTGGCCCAGAGGAAGCATATCGCTTTGCGAGAGGCGAAGAAATTCTGTCTGCCGCTGGTATGCGAACCAGATTAATCCGACCATTGGATTTCCTTGTGGTGGCCGATCATGCTGAGAACCTTGGCTTGGCTCCGATGATAGCTGAGTCAAACCCCGACTTGCTTGCAAACGAGTGGGGCCGAGAAGTTCATGATTTGGTCAAAGCAGGGAATGGCCGCGACGCATTTCAAAAATGGATTAATGACGCGGTTACCGCCAACAAGGACCCCATCAACAATCCAAAAATGACACGCACGATATGGGAACGTGAAATCGAATTCGCAGAGCAATTTAATGACCCTGGAGTTTTCACAGCCTTTATCGGATTTGAGTGGACTTCGATTGCGACACAGGAAACGCCCGGAAACCTTCATCGCGTCGTTATGTTCAAAGACGGTGGAGAAAAGGCGGGACAGGTTGTTCCATTTTCGACTGTGGACTCAAATGACCCCGAAAAGTTGTGGGAATATCTTGCCAACTATGAAGAGGCGACAGGGGGAAGTGTTCTCGCCATCGCGCACAACGGTAATGTGTCAAATGGGCAAATGTTCCCCATTGAACGAATGAATGGGGAACCAATCGACCGAAACTACGCCGAGACCCGCAGTCGCTGGGAGCCTTTGTACGAAGTAACCCAAATGAAAGGCGATGGTGAGGCCCATCCGTTTTTGTCTCCGGATGACGAGTTCGCCGATTATGGCACTTGGGACAAAGGTGACATTGCAGGATTAAAACCCAAAGAGGACTGGATGCTGCAGTATGAGTACGCCCGGTCCGCTTTGCAGGTTGGCATGCAGCAAGAACAGATTCTGGGTGCCAATCCGTACAAATTTGGCATGATAGGTAGCACCGACGCCCACACGTCCTTGGCTACTACCCGCGAAGAGAACAACTGGAGCAAGACTCCGACGATGGAACCGTCACCCAGTCGTTGGGAGCATGTTGTAATTGCGTCTCTCAGTGGTGATGAAGCCCTTACGACGTATTCTTACGATACGCTGGCCTCTGGTCTTGCCGGTGTCTGGGCCCGCGAAAATACCCGCGAAGCATTGTTTGATGCGATGAAAAACAAAGAAACCTATGCAACGACCGGCACGAGAATAACTGTGCGCCTGTTTGGCGGTTGGGATTATAGCGAAGATGATGTTTTCCGCCCCGATGCCGTTTCCATTGGATACGACAAAGGTGTACCGATGGGCGGCGACTTGCCGGAAAATACTGGTGGAAAGCAAGCTCCTGTATTCATGGTAGGGGCGCTAAAAGACCGCTGGTCTGGCAATCTTGATAGAATCCAGATCGTTAAAGGCTGGGTTGACGATGCCGGTGAGCGGCATGAACGCATATACGATGTCGCAGTCTCAGACGGTCGCACAATCGACGCCGATGGTCGTTGCAAGACACCGGTTGGCAATACTGTTGATGAGGCGAATGCAACGTATTTTAACAACATTGGAGATGCTGAATTACGCGCTGTCTGGACCGATCCAGATTTCAATCCGGCATATTCTGCAAACTACTATGCCCGTGTTTTGGAAATTCCTACACCTACCTGGCAAGCGTATGACTCGAACTTCTTCAATGTCACCATGCCGGATGGGGTGCCACTCAGCCATCAAGAGCGCGCTTACACATCGCCAATTTGGTATTCACCCAGCTAAGTTTGCTTGAAAGCCGTCAAAGCGTGGTCGGTAGGTACGTTTGTTTTTTGCGACCGAATCCAATGGTAACTATGCCGTGCCGCGATGCAGTAACTTTAACTCATGTGTATGGCGGCTTTGGTCCAGACTTGTCACTTTCGACTGATTAGCGAACGGCAGGTGTATCGCGCATTGTCTCCGCCTGGCATCTGGCGCGTCCATGAGGTGATGACTGGACATTTAAACGAGGTGCAGCGGATTGGGGCTCCGGGCCCATGCCGCCAATTGCCGCGAAGTGCATCAACGGCAAAGTTGCGGACGAAGCGACCGCGCGTTGAATGTCGACGGCTAGATGGATTTGATCAGCGTTCCCAGGTATTCTCGCGTTTCGGTGTCCCATGAACTTGGGTCTTCACCATGCGCGACAACTGCGTGCAGTTCCATCAGCTTCCACACCTCGTCCTTTGTTGAAGCAACGACTTTCCCGGGACATGTTTCCATGCCTTCGCAATCCTTGCAGGCGTATGAAAAAACAGTGCTCATGGTGCTCTCCTTTGATGTTGGTGCTAAGGCGGTCTAGAATTCCTGAAAAATCGGAAGGTCGTCGGCAAGCTTGACCCATGGTTGCTGATGAGAAACGAAGACATGGGTTTTTGGCTCCGCAATGGATGGGTCGTCCAGTGTGGCCGCCGCAAACCAGGCATCCGCACTCCAGTCCTGACCCTCGACTTCGGATTCGGCCGCATAAGTCAGAGTCGTTCCGCAATCCTTGCAAAAGCCCCGAATGATCCCCGGCGTTTTCTCTATCTGCCGGACCTCGCCTTTGATCACGGTGAAATCTTCAGCCGCCACTTTGGCCCACGTGACAAACGCTCCGCCAAGGGCCATTTGGCATGAACGACAATGGCAATGTGCGGACCAAACAGGGACGCCAGAGATCTGATAACGGATAGCACCACAATAGCACCCACCTTCAAAATTTTTCATTGACTTTAATACCTCTGAGCTACTCCAAAGTTTGCCGTTTGACTTTCATCTTTTGCCAGATACCAACGCACCAGTTTGACAGTTTCCCTTTCAGCATTGCCAAAATGCTCATGCTATGCGAGTCAATTATCTAACGAACTCATTAGAAAAACTATCATATGGACTGGCTAAATCTGCCCCCGTTGAATGGACTTCGCGCTTTTGCGGTAGTTGCGGAGACGGGAAGTTACGCTTCCGCTGCCGAGCGGTTGAACGTGACCCAAGCTGCCGTCGGCCAGCAAGTGAGGGCGCTGGAGAGACACTTGGGCATTGCCTTGATCGCCAGACGTGGGCGGGGCATCGAACTGACCGGTCCCGGTGCCAGCCTCGGCCACGAGCTGGGAATTGGCTTTGAGATAATTGGCAGAGGCGTTGAGCGACTGACTGAAGAGGCTGCCAGCCGCCCTGTGCAGGTCACCATGTCCCCTGCATTCGCTGTGGAATGGCTATTGCCGCGGATGGCGGAGTTTCAACAAGAACACCCGGAAATAACGCTCATGCTCAACCCGACGTCGGAGGTGGTGGAGTTTCGTCCGGGCGGAATTGACTTGGCAATTCGTTATCATGACCGACGCCGACCAAGGTCGGATGAAGAGGCCGTACTGGTTTCGGACATGATTGTCATTGGTGCGCCATCGCTGATAGGCGGGTTGGAGCTTCGCGATCCAGCCTCTTTAACCAAAATGCCGTGGTTGCAGGAGTTGGGCACCAATGAAGTGAGCGATTGGTTCACCTATCATGGCGTCGTACCCGAGGAGCCTCTGACCGTTAATCACATGCCGGGAAACCTGATCATGTCTGCTGTTCGACGTGGAGATGGTCTCACTTACACCGCACGGGCATTCTTTGTGGATGATCTTGAAGCAGGCAGGGTTGTCGAGCTGTTTTCTGAGCAGCTGTTTGGTGTCTACTACATCCAAAGGCCACAAGACCATCAACGTCCCGAAGCCAACACATTCTTGAAATGGCTCAAGTCGAGGTCAGAAACCGTGTCGGCAGAACCTGTTAGAAGTTGAGCAAATCAGAACCCTGATTGGCATGCCTGCTCGGGGCTCGAACCGGTCCTTCACCGCAATGGTCACAAACGGCAGGTGCGCGTAGCGTATTGTCGTCGTCTGGCATCTGGCGCGTCCATGAGGTGATGACTGAACATTTAAACGAGATGCAGCGGATTGGGCCCCTGCAATGCTATGCAAGGCGCAGCAGCAAGGTCTGCTTTCAGAATAGTCTAATCAGACAATGCCCGCGCGACGGCTTGGGGCGAACCTGGGTCAAGCAACGCTGACCTGCGGTCCGGCGGGTCGGGCCGCGCATCGTCTGCGGCGGGTGTGCGACCTGAAATCTCAAGGATCAGTTTGCGACGCAGTGCTGAAAGAAACTTATTGCGTTCTTCAACCATCAGCACAAAGGAACCAGGCCCGCCGATAATACGGTCCCGGTATTCCTCGAGCATAATGTCTCGCCCACTGGCCCGGCCCAGGCAATAGTGACAAAGGACCGGGACTGGCAAGCCATTGATGGTAATCCCAGCAGCCACCACCTGATCACGGGCATCTTCGATTGTCGGCAGAAAGTGGTTCTTCACGTCGTCACTGGAGATATCAATCACTTTTCTCCAGCCATTGAACGCGTTTTCCTCGATCAATAACTTACCCATCAGCAGCGCAGACGAAATGGCATTTTTGCCGCCAGCGGCGCGTGGAGGAACGCCCAGGGCTCGGGCAAATTCGAGGGCGTCCTCGTGCGTAGCTATCTGCATCCAGGGCACGATTACCTGCTGAGACTCACCCCATTCGACATATGTGACAGCAATCGCGGCGTAGGCTCCATTTTCGATTACCGAAATCACCCGATGGTCACTGATGGCCTCTGCATAGCCCTTGCGCTGAAATTCGACTTCGTGGCGGTCAATCGAGCCAGATGTGTCGGCAAGCAAGACAAGTTCAAGATCAACATCCTGAGCGGCTACGGGGGCAGCAAGCAGGAAAAGCAGAGCGAAAAGAAGGACCATGTCGAGCAGCATAGCCGCGAACGGAAAAGCTAGTACAGTATTTTCTTAGATAACAGAGGAGTCGGGCGGCTGTTCACCCGGTGTTGCGGCGTCTCCTAATTTGTGGATAT
>PIVL01001119.1 GCA_003354145.1 Paracoccaceae bacterium | reverse complement strand
ACATCTACTGTTCCTGGTTTAGACACAACTAACTGGCGTGTTGCAGGTGTTATGAGTAATAACCCAGAAGAATACGTATACATCAATGGAGATGCTACAACAGAAGGTAGCAGAAGATTTGCTATTGAGGAAGACAGAGCTATTATACAAGAACTAACTTCTGGAGTATGGAATCCCACTACTTTAGAAACAGGGCCAGAGTCTTTATACGTAGGAAAGAATATAGCAATAGCAGCAGCAGGACACCACATGGTCACAGAAGATGTAGATGGGCATTCTCATTTTCACGCACACAACACATTTACAGGAGAACTTTCAGATGGAGATTCTAAGATAGTTAATGCTTACCAATATGATATAAGAGATGTTTTTCAAGCTGATAACACAGGATTATTTACAGGAACAACATTAGAGTTTAATTTAACAGCAGTTAGACATACATTAATTCAAGGTTGGTATACTCAATCAGGAGCTACAGCAGCTACAGAGCCTCTTAATGTTAAAGTATATAAAGGAGCAGATGATACTGGATACTTAATTTTCGAACAAA
>PIVL01001118.1 GCA_003354145.1 Paracoccaceae bacterium | reverse complement strand
AAATGTAACTGTATTATTGACGGGTAATTAGGGTTGATTTCTACTTGCGTTGTACGTCTCTTGGATGGGTTACTTGGCTTAAGGTTGCATTCCCAGAGACGTGTTGTATTGGTTCCCCCCAGTTCAACATCCTGTTGTCGTTGTTGGAATGCGAACTCCGAAGCAACTTGAGGCATCCTTGATTGCAATTTCTTATGTGTTGCTCGAAATTGAAAAAGATGGGCTCCTTCCCAAACAACATAAGTACTCCACGGGTAGTAAGGCAGTCAGAGTTCAAACGATTGCTCGTTATTTCAAGCTCATGCAGTGAGTCAGTACATCAGGTGAGTTTTAGAAGATTGGTCAATCACAGTTTTGTGAATGTGTGCATATAGGGTTAGGGATAGGGATAGGGATAGGGATAGGATAGGGATAGGATAGGGATAGGATAGGGATAGGATAGGGATAGGGATAGGATAGGGATAGGATTAGGGATAGGGTTAGGGTTAGGGTTAGGGTTAGGGTTAGGGTTAGGGTTAGGGTTAGGGTTAGGGTTAGGGTTAGGGTTAGG
>PIVL01001117.1 GCA_003354145.1 Paracoccaceae bacterium | reverse complement strand
AGATTCCCGGGCGGCCTCCCGGACTCCCGGGGGGCACTCGATGGGCCACCCGGGACACCCGGCGATCAAAATTCTCGGGGTGCTTCCCGGCCACCCCGGACCCCCCGGGGGGCCAAGCCGGGGCCGGGGGGGGCTCCCGGCCCCCGGACCACCCGGGGGCCGATGGGTACTCCGGGGGTCCCCGATGGGACCCACGGGAACACCGGGGAGCAATATTCGCACGGAGCCTCCCGGACCCCCGGGCGGCGCCCGATGAACCACCCGGGGCCCCCGGGGAGCAAAATTCCCGTGGGGCTTCCCGGCCTCCCCGGACCCCCCGAGGGGCCAAGCCGGAGCTCCCGGGGAGTAGAGCGGACCTACGCGTAGGTCCCATTGCTGGGGTCCACTTAACCGGCCCACGACTGACCGACCGCAGCCCCAAACGGGCTTGCCATCGGGCGCGGTCTCGCACCTGCCTCGCGGTCGCCGCTCGATCGTCGTGGGGCCGATGGAGACCCCCGGGGTCCGCGATGGGACCCACGGGAACCCCGAGGAGCAAGATTCCCGGGGG
>PIVL01000182.1 GCA_003354145.1 Paracoccaceae bacterium | reverse complement strand
TATGCGCCGAGCGGAGCCCTCTGGGAAGAGGCGAAAGCTGACTGGCAGTCGCTACAGAGTGACCCTGATGCCACTTATGACCGTGTCGTGCAGCTTGACGCTGCTTCGATCCAGCCTCAGGTGACCTGGGGGACCTCTCCTGAGATGGCGGTTGCTGTCGAGGCGTCACTGGCACGCGAGGTGTTGACTGAAAGCCGCACAATGAAAGGTGGTGGGGCAGCGGGTGTTGCCACCATCGGGGCCGCTGGCGTCGAAGTCGTGCAGCAGGTTCTGGCCGAAACCCAATCTGCGATCCTGCCTCTCGTGCCATATCTTGACACTCTGCGCTGGGTGTTCATTGCCGTGGCGCTGATTGGCGTCAGCGTCACCATCTTTGCGCGCTGGGATGACTGGCGCAAAGGGCGGCGCTGATGGACGCGCTCGTCACATGGGTCGCTGGGAGTCCGTTGGCGCTGGCCTTTGCAAAATGGATCGCCATCGGACTCACCGTTTTATTGTTTCTGCTGTCCCTGCGTCATTTCGGGGAACGTGCCGGACAGTTGGCCGAGCAACTCGAAAATCAGGAGAAAGTAAATGAAATCCAACGCCGAATGCTTAAGGCTGCGGCTCGTCGGCCTCGTAATCGGGATGAGCTTGTTGACCGGCTGCGGGACGGTCAGTTCTGAACGTGCCGTTGGGGTTTGTCCGCTGGTGGTGGAGTACGGCCCTGTGTTCCAAGTGCGAGCGGCTGTCGAAATGCTGGAGTTGCCCGAGGCATCCACGGCCGTGGAAATGCTAAGCGATTACGCTGTCATGCGGGATCAGGCGCGGGCATGCCGAATCTGATCGTCGAATCCAACGGTTTCAACCCAAGGGGCGATCGGACCAACACCTTGCAAAACAGCAGGTTGCGTCAGATTTTGGGGGTGGCCTGTTGACGCCGAACAAGATTGGGCCGGTTTTCGTATCATGATCAAAAATTCGCGTTTTCGGGCCAACCCGATCCTGACGTGACAACGTCAGACTCCGGAAAGTTCGACGCAATATCTCTAGTAATCTTAGAGGATTGCTTGCAGATCCAGTGACGAACTTCCTCTACAAGCTGCAAATTGTGTGAATTCGGGTTTGCGACCATACAATACTTCTTACGCGTTTTCAGCGTCCTGCTGAGCGCGGACAAAAGTAAACCTTCTCGCAGTAAATAACTGCAGGACGACATATAGCCCAGTGCAACGCCACGGCCGTTCAAAGCCGTTTGCAAAACAACCGAGTAATCCGGAACGCGGATTTCTGGCAGAGACGGCTCGTGAGACTGAGATGTGGCATTAAGGAAATTTTGCCAGGATATTCTCGGGCTATCAAGTTTGACCAGCGAATGCGCACCACCAGCCAAGGAAGCATCAAGCATCCCGTTTTTTTCAACATAATCGAGTGACGCAACGGCCACGAGCCATTCGGGCGCGAATGGAACCGCATGATCCCCCGGTGCAACTTTGCTTTCGTGGCGCAGGCCCAGATCGCAGGCCACCAAGGCACCAGTTGTCTCGCCGCCAGTGAGTTGAAAATTTAGTGTGACATCAGGAAATTCGCGACGGAACTCTTGCATTTGCGGTATGAGCCAATGGGCCGCGAAGGATGTCGAAAGCGACAGCGTCAGCACGTTATTTTGTGGAGTTTTGTGCGAGATCTGATCAATAGCAACTTCTACTGCAGCAAAAGACAGATGGACCGCGCGATAGAGGATTTCTCCCTCCGAGGTTAACGTCAGTCCGGGCTTCCCGCGCAAAAACAGACGTGTTCCCAGATGCGCTTCCAATGCCGCGATGTTTTTGCTGATAGCCGGTTGGGTCACATTCAGAAGAGCGCCGGCATCAGTGAAATTTAGCGTCCGGGCCGCACTCTCAAATGCAAACAGTGACTGAGCTGATGGTAGTTTTTTGCGTAAGGACATAACTGTAGGTTATCCGACCCATGAAAATAAACAACATTCTTTTGCGCCAAAACACATGGTCTATTCAAGAGAACGAATCTCTTACAATTGGATAACCGAGTTGGCCGAATCCCGTCGCCGCAGAAAACAGACCTCCGCGCCACAAGATGCCGCCCCGCCACCGCCCTATATCACAAGGGCGGCACCTGTTTACTACATCCTGAATGAAGGACAGATCGTCGCAATAGAAGAGGCCGCCGAGGACATTCTTGAAAAGGTGGGTGTCGAGGTGCGCCACGAACCGAGCCTGAAATTGTTGCGCGAGGCTGGATGCAATATTGACGGCGAACGGGTGACGTTTGAACGCGGATTTTGCCGCAAACTAGTGATGGAAAACGCCCCGTCTGAATTTATCCAAAACGCGCGAAACCCGAAGAATTCCGTCAAGATCGGTGAAGATGCATTGGTTCTGGTGCCAGTCTATGGTCCGCTATTTGTGGCTGCCAGCGACATAGACCGGCGTTATGGAACACTGGAAGATTTTAACAATTTCGTCCGCCTGGCCCATTTGAGCCCCAAACTGCACCACACCGGCGGTCCCATTTGCGAACCGACCGATATTCCCGTGCCCAAACGCCATCTGGATATGAACTATGGTCATCTGGCATTGTCGGACAAGTGCCTTATGGGGGCCGTTACTTCAAAAGACCGCGCCGAAGACACGATAACCATGTGCGAGATCGTATTTGGTAAGGAGTTCGTGGCAACCAATGGCGTCGTCTCGGCGCTTATCAACATCAACTCACCGCTGGTGCTGGATGCCGCACATGTTTATGCGGCGGCAAATCAGGCCACTGTCATTACGCCGTTCATGATTGCGGGCGCATCAAGCCCGACCACGGTTGCGGGTCTGGTCGCGCAGTCCGTGGCTGAAACACTGGTGGGCTTGGCGATCACACAGCTTGTACGCCCCGGAGCACCGGTCATGTTTGGTTTCATGATGTTGGGTATGTCGATGCGCTCGGGCAGTCCGATCCGCTATGATGAAACTTGGAAGTCAATGTTGATGGCTGGACAGCTGGCGCGACGTCTTGGCGTACCTTATCAGTGTGGTGGATCGTCCTCGAACTCGAAGCTGCCGGATGCTCAATCGGGTTGGGAAGGCGCGCTTTATGTTATGTATGCCATGCTTTCCGGAGTGAATTTTCTGATCCATGCGACAGGCACGCTCGAAGCCGGGCTGGTTGCCAATTTCGACAAGTTCCTGATTGATTGTGACATGCTTGGCGCGTCTTCGCGGATGATGTCAGGCATTGATACAAGCCCGGACGCACTGGTGTTTGATGCAATTGCCGAGGTGGGCCCGGCCGACAACTTTCTGTCCTGTGCGCATACGATGACACGATACAAGACCGTTTTTTGTCAACCATCAAATGCCGATGGCGATTCATTCGAGCAATGGACAGCCGCGGGCGGCCTGGATGCGGCCAAGCGCGCGACAAAGCGGCGCTATGACATGCTGGCAGAATATGTGGCACCGCCGCTTGATCCTGCAATTGATGCAGCCCTGAACGCCTTTATGGACGAACGCCGAGCTATCTTGCCGGATAGTTTTGCGTGATGGGTGTAAGAGAACATCAAACCAAAACCAAAGACCCCTTGTTGCAGCCGCTGACCATACGCGGGCTGACGTTGAAGAACCGGGTTATGAGCACATCCCATGCCTCGGGCATGGACGACGAAAACATGCCTGATCTGCGGTATCAGCGCTATCACGAGGAAAAGGCCAAGGGCGGGCTGGCACTGACAATGTTTGGTGGAAGTTCCAACATTGCACCGGATTCTCCGTCCGTTTTCCGCCAGTTGAACGCTGGAACCGACGCGATCATCCCCTATTTTCAGGCGTTTTCCGAACGCATTCACCAGCACGGTGCCGCATTGATGTGCCAGATCACTCATATGGGGCGGCGTGGTGATGCGCAGGCGGCTGACTGGTTGCCGACTATCGCACCATCTGCAGTGCGTGAAGATCTGCACCGCAACTTTCCGCGCGAGATGGACCAGTATGATATTGACCGCGTCATCAGAGCCTTTGGGCAGGCGGCGCGACGCTGCAATGAAGGCGGGCTGGACGGGCTGGAAACACTGGCCGGTGGTCATCTGATCGGGCAGTTCTTTTCGCCCAGAACGAATATGCGCAGCGATGGGTTCGGCGGCAGCATCGAAAACCGCACGCGGTTTGCTTTGATGGTGCATGAGGAAATTCGTCGCCAGGTGGGGGACGATTTTGTTATCGGTATACGCCTGACACTGGACGAAGGCCCTAGTGGATTGCGCTTTGATGAAGCCATGCAGATCGCTGAAATCCTCAAACGAGAGGGGGCTGTTGATTTCTTTAACTGCATGGTTGGCCGGATGGATACCGAGATCACGCTGGTTGAAGAAAACATGCCAGGGATGAGCCGCCCGTTGGCCCCTTACCTTGAAACCGTCGGCGCTTTTCGGCGGGAGATTGACGTTCCGGTTTTCCACGCCGCACGGGTGACGGATGTCGCCAATGCGCGCCATGCCATTCGCGAAGGCGTGTTGGATATGGTTGCCATGACCCGCGCCCACATTGCCGACCCGCAGATCGTCAACAAGATCATGCGCGGAGAAGAGGACCGCATCCGCCCTTGCATCGGTGCATCACATTGCATCCACAAAAAAATTCACTGCATTCACAATCCCGCTTCCGGCCGCGAAACACTGCTGCCAATGGTAGTATCCGCCAGCGCCACGCCGGGTAAAAAAGTGATTGTCGTCGGTGGAGGCCCAGCGGGAATGGAAGCTGCACGGGTGGCCGCCGAACGCGGGCACAAGGTGGTGCTTTTTGAAGCCACACCCCGGCTGGGCGGTCAGATCCAACTGGCTGCGAAAACCACCTGGCGCAGGGATTTGATCCAGATCGTTGATTGGCGCGAGGGTGAGCTGGACAAGCTGGGCGTCGATGTGCGCTGCAATGTCTATGCCGAAGCGGCGGACATTCTGGCCGAAAATCCAGATCATGTATTTGTTGCGACTGGGGGTTTGCCTGCAGACCAAAGCCTGCCCGGGGCAAATCTTGCCGTATCCAGTTGGGATATTCTGTCTGGCGATGTGCGAGCCGAGCAGGAAGTTTTGGTTTGCGATCATACCGGCCGTCACGAGCCAGTTGCGACGGCCGATCTGTTGTCGGCAAAGGGCCACCGCGTGACATTGGCCACCATCGACGCCCATTCGGCTGCCGAAATGGGATATCCTGATCGAATTATTTTCCACAAAAGACTGGCAGCGCAGGGTGTTACTACGCTTGCCTATATGAAGCTCAGCGCGGTGCGCAAAGATGGCAATCATCTGGTGGCCACGTTGACCCATGAGCTGACCAGACAAACCCAAGAGATCATAACCGATCAGGTTGTGCTGGAAACTGGTACTGACCCACTTGCCGAGGTGTTTTTTGAGCTGTACGAAGTGGCCGCCAACAAAGGCATCTCCGATGTGGATGCGATGGCCAACTGGGCTGCACAACCGAAACCGCCTAATCAGGGTTACACGCTGCACCGGTTAGGTGACGCGGTAACCTCGCGGTCCATCCATGCAGCTTTGTTGGAAGCGTACCGTTTAGCTGTGCATCTTTGAGAATTGGCAGAACCAATACCGGAAAACCGGGAAATCACGCCAAATCAGTTTTGGCATAAGACCAACCAAGGGAGATTACTATGAAACTCAATCGAAGAATTTTCACATTTGCCACTACGGCAGCATTGACTCTGTGTACTAGCATGTCTTTTGCAGGCGAGGCACTTGACCGCGTCATGGCGGCGGGTGTTTTGAATGTTGCGACTGATGCAAACTGGGCTCCACAATCGTTTATTAATGACAACAACGAAATGGACGGTTTCGACATTGATGTGGCCCGTGAAATTGCTAAACGTCTGAGCGTTGAAGTTGAATTCATAACACCTTCATGGGATATTATCACAGCTGGTAAATGGAATGGCCGCTGGGACCTATCTGTCGGTTCGATGACCCCGACCAAATCGCGCGCCGAAGTGCTGGCCTTTCCGGGGGTTTATTACTACACGCCCGCCTCAATCGCTGTGCACAAGGACAGCCCTTTCGAAGAAGTTTCTGATCTGAACGGAAAGGCTATAGGAGCCGGCACGGCGACGACGTTCGAGTTGTATCTGCAACATGATCTGCAAATTGATGCCGAAGGCGTGCCCGCGTTTGAATATCAGCTAACGGCGGAAAACAAATCCTACAAAGACAGCACGGCGGCGATGGACGACTTGCGTCTGGGTGACGGTGTGCGCCTGAACGGCATGGTGGGCTCGCTGCCGGCAATCCTTTCGGCGATTGAGGCCAACTACCCTCTACGGGTTCTGGGTGATCCGGTATTTTATGAGCCGCTGGCACTGGCGATTGACAGAGGTGACGCGGAATTCAACGACAAACTGGCCGGAATTCTAGCAGACATGAAAGCAGACGGAACCCTCACGGCCTTGTCCGTGAAATGGTACGGGATCGATTTCTCGTCCACCGGAGGTTAATCATCCGGCGATGCCGCAACCAACAAAGCCGGGAAACTCTGGTGAAAATGATCCGGCCCAAAACAATGGGCCGGATTAAAAAGTAGGAGAGAAAGTATGCTATTTGCAGATACTGTGGTACCCGATCCGGCGGTGCACAAGCCTAAAGTCATGGCCATAATGCTCGCCGCCAGCTTTGTCATTTTCAGCTTGATGGGATTGAATGACACCGTTCTCGGTGAATTCATGCGCCCCGCGATCGGTGAGCCGACAGAATCCGGCCTGTTCGGTAACCTGGCCATCGGGTTAGTGATATCGATGCTTTTTACCGGCAACATTGTATTGATCGGTTTTCTGCCGTTTCGCATTCAGGTTCTGGTGGTTTGGCTGGAATTGCTTCTGTTGTTTCTGGCTTTCTTCTACAGTTTTGGCCTGGACTTCGCTTTCATCCGATCCAAGGTCTGGTTTATGATATCTCAAGGGGTATTTACTACGCTTTATATCTCGGCCATTTCCATCACACTGGCCTCTATCGTGGCCATTTTCGGGGCGGTGGCCAAACTGTCCTCAAACGGGTTTGCCTACGCGATTGCCAGCTTTTACACGTCGTTCTTTCGCGGGCTGCCGTTGCTGATGCAGGTCTATCTGATCTATCTGGGGCTGCCGCAACTGGGCTATGTAATTGACGCGGTGCCCGCTGGCATTCTGGCCCTGACTCTGTGTTACGGTGCCTATATGACCGAGATTTTCCGCGCGGGCATCCAGTCGATCAACAAAGGTCAGTGGGAAGCGTCACGTTCCATGGGGTTCAAATTCGGGCTGACCATGCGCCGCATTATTCTGCCGCAAGCCATGCCTTTGATCATTCCCCCCACCGGAAACCAGTTCATCGCGATGCTCAAGGACAGCTCACTGGTGTCCGTCATCGGAGTTTGGGAACTGATGTTCCTGGCGCGCACATTAGGCAACAAGGATTTCAAACATATGGAAATGCTTATCACCGCCGCGCTGATCTACTGGTGTCTGACAATGTGCCTGGAAGTGATCCAGAGCCGCATCGAACGCCATTATCGTACCATAAGCCATTAAGGAGGTCACCCATGTCAAAACCTATTATTCAAATGATCGGTGTCAACAAATGGTATGGTACTTTCAAGGCACTCACGAGCGTCAACTTCACGGTCAACAAAGGGGATAAGATTGTGGTTTGCGGACCTTCAGGCTCGGGCAAATCCACCATGATCCGCACTCTGAACTGGCTTGAGGCGCATCAGGAAGGCAAGATCATCGTCAACGGCATCGAGATGCACAAAAAGATGAAAAACGTCGACGAGGTGCGAATGGATGTCGGGATGGTTTTCCAGCATTTCAACCTGTTTCCGCATATGACCGTTTTGCAAAACCTGATGGCTGGACCGATGTGGGTGCGCGGTATCAAGGAAGATGAAGCCCGCAGTACCGCGATGAAATTCCTTGAACGTGTGCGTATCCCGGAGCAGGCGAAAAAATTCCCAGGGCAATTATCCGGCGGGCAACAACAACGCGTCGCAATTGCACGTTCATTGTGCATGAAACCGAAAGTGATGCTGTTTGACGAGCCTACCTCAGCCCTTGACCCCGAAATGGTTTCCGAAGTCCTAGATACGATGATTGAGTTGGCCAAAGACGGGATGACGATGGTTTGCGTAACCCATGAAATGGGGTTCGCAAAGGCTGTCGCCGATAGAGTCATTTTTATGGATGAGGGTTCCATCATTGAAGAAAGCGACCCTGTCAACTTTTTCGACAACCCACAAAACCCAAGGACTCAGAACTTTCTTAGTCAGATCCTGCAACACTGAATTGGAACGGCAAGGAATTCAAACATCGCTAAGTTCTGAACAAATTTTCACTCACAGTGCTCAGCACTTCCTTAACGCCCGGTCTGAAGAAGCCTCTTCAACGTCACGAAGGCTCAGGCTAAAACGAAAATACAACCAGACGGCATATTCTATAATATCTGACGGAAAACGATGGCCTTTGAAGCCTGACAAATTCTTGCGTTTGGTCATGCTCGGTGTTTAGGAATCAGATGACTGGCCGTCAACTTGATGAGGTGGACGGTTCCACCCACCGGCATCGTAATGTGCCAAAGTGCTGGGGCTTGAACCAGCTTTGAAAGGAACCGCCAGATGGAAATTACAACGATAGGGATCGACATTGCAAAGTCAGTTTTCCAGTTTCACGGTGTCGATGCGTCCGGTCGAACCGTTTTGCAAAAGAAGCTTCGCCGGAACGCAGTATTAAATACGTTGGCGCAATTGCCACCTTGCCTGATTGGCATGGAGGTCTGCGCAACGTCCCATCATTGGGCCCGTGAGATCACTGCGCTCGGCCATGACGTGCGGCTCATTCCACCGGCTTATGTGAAGCCCTACGTTAAGCGGCAAAAGAATGATGCGGCTGATGCGGAGGCGATCTGCGAGGCTGTTACGCGCCCCAATATGCACTTTGTGGCCATAAAAAGTGTCGACCAGCAGGCGGCCTTGATGCTGCACCGGGCACGTGACCTTCTCGTACGGCAGCGCACAATGCTGATAAATGCACTGCGCGCGCATATGGCTGAACTGGGGATCACTGCGCCGCAAAGGCCTCAGAATGTTCCTGTGTTGATCCAGCAGCTCGAAGAGGACAGCAACGACAGTATCACAGAGGTCGCCCGATCTGCCTGGTCGATCAACTCGCCAGCCTGACACTGGAAATCCGCACACTTGATCGCAAGATCCTTGAATGGCACCGGTCGAGCGAGGCCAGCCAGCGATTAGCGACCATTCCAGGGGTTGGAGTGCTGACCGCGACAGCGA
>PIVL01001116.1 GCA_003354145.1 Paracoccaceae bacterium | reverse complement strand
GCCACCGATGGAACCCACGGGAACCGGGGGGAGCAAGATTCCCGGGGAGCCTCCCGGACCCCCGGGGGGCACCCGATGGGCCACCCGGGGCCCCCGGGGGGCAAAATTCCCGGGTGGCTTCCCGGCCCCTCCCCGTACCCCCCGGGGGGGCCAAGCCGGGACCCCCGGGGAGCGGAGGTGCTCCCGGCCCCCGGAGGGGGGAGGGGGAGGCCGATGGGTACTCCGAGGGTCCCCCGTTGCCGAATGTCGCAGCTGAGTATTGCATTTTTAATCTCCGAGGCAGCATTTTTGCTGAATGTCTCAGCTAATTCTAATATTTTTGGTCTCCGAGGCAGCATTTTTGCCGAATGTCTCAGCTGATTCCTGCATTTTCGGTCTCCGAGGCATCACTTTTGCAGAATGTCTCAGCTAATTCTTACATTTTTGGTCTCCGAGGCTGCATTTTTGCAGAATGTCTCAGCTGATTCCTACATTTTCGGTCTCCGAGGCATCACTTTTGCAGAATGTCTCAGCTAATTCCTCCATTTTTGGTCTCCGAGGCTGCATTTTTG
>PIVL01001115.1 GCA_003354145.1 Paracoccaceae bacterium | reverse complement strand
TCGGAGGAACCACCACAAGTGAATTTGAATACAATAAGTATGTCGATTTGGTATCAGGACAGATCGTAGGCATAATGGCGTTCTCGTTCTGAAGAGACACTGATATTTCTTTCTCCGCCTTTTGGCCTGCAACTCCCCTTCTTAGATCTGTGACACCAATAAAGGCTGGCACGCTAGGCGTGGCCTCATTGCGTTCTCTCTCGCGGTCCTCCTTGGAATGAGTAATTCTGATGTCTCGGATAACCTTGCCTGTGGCATCATCCTTCGTTCGGATTCGCTGAACGCGCTTCCAGTCCTTGAGAGATGACCGAGGAATGGCAGGGAAACGCTTGACATTCTTGTGAGATGCCTCAGCGATCACCTCCCCCCTGGGACCAAACCATGTTGTATTCGTATCCTTTGGACCACCGTCAATGAGAGCATGTATGATGTGGAATCGATGCCAGTGAACACCTCCTGCATCATCATCTTCACTCGTCATAGCCTGCTCTTCTCTGATACGACCTTCCTTCTCGCGATATCCTTCACGTTCGTTATGGTTCATACTATTC
>PIVL01000493.1 GCA_003354145.1 Paracoccaceae bacterium | reverse complement strand
ACAAGTTGGTGCCGCAGATGAACCGCGGGCCCTTGATGATGGACCCTAACAGCCTGCGAGTGACATGGTTGGGGCAGAATTGAAGCTGACAGCGATTGAGTTCAAATTACTGCGCTTTCTGGCGGACAAGTCTGAATTTGCGCGCAGCCGCGATCAGATGATGGACCATATCTATCGCGAAGGGTTCTGCGTGGATGATCGCACCGTTGACAGCCACATCAAACGAATCCGCAAGAAAATGCGCGAAGTTGACAGCGGTTTTGAAGCGATCGAAACGCTATACGGCCTGGGTTATCGTTTTTCACCGCCTGAAAGCTGAATCACGCAAAGTCTTGCGCGGTGCCTGTCGACTTTCCCTTGCCCTTGGACGCGATTTGAGGCACCACAAACAAGATTTAGGTCGGGGTGCAAACAGGCTTCCCGACGCAAGACCATAAGGACAATGGGCATGGCCGACGGCGCAATGGATATCAATGCAAAACCAACCGAAGACATTTCGGTCCGCGAAGTATTTGGCGTGGACACAGACATGGTCGTCAAAGGCTTTGCCAATGCTACGGAACGTGTGCCGGATCTGGACCCGACTTATAAGTTTGATCCCGATACGACACTGGCCATTCTGGCGGGCTTTGCGCACAATCGCCGGGTTTTGATTCAGGGCTATCACGGCACAGGAAAATCAACCCATATCGAACAGGTCGCAGCGCGATTGAACTGGCCAACCGTGCGAGTGAACCTTGACAGTCACATCAGCCGGATCGATCTGATCGGCAAGGATGCGATCAAACTGCGCGATGGCAAACAAGTCACCGAGTTTCATGAAGGTATCCTGCCTGCGGCTCTGCGTACCCCGACTGCGATCGTATTTGATGAATATGATGCCGGACGTGCTGACGTGATGTTTGTAATTCAACGGGTGCTGGAACATGACGGCAAACTGACCCTGATGGATCAGAACGAGATCATCACGCCGCACCCATATTTCCGCCTGTTCGCCACCGCCAACACCGTTGGTCTGGGCGATACAACCGGGCTGTATCACGGCACACAACAGATCAACCAGGCACAGATGGACCGTTGGTCGCTGGTCGCCACGCTGAACTATCTGAGCATTGATGCGGAAACCAATATCGTTCTGTCCAAGGCACCACATTACAACACCGAAGCGGGACGCAAAATCGTCAAGCAGATGGTGACCCTGGCAGACCTGACCCGAACCGCGTTCATGAACGGCGATCTGTCGACGGTGATGTCACCCCGGACGGTGATCAACTGGTCACAGAACGCCGAGATTTTCCGCAATCTGGGCTATGCGTTCCGCCTGTCATTCCTGAACAAATGTGACGAGCTTGAGCGCCAGACAGTGGCCGAATTCTATCAGCGTTGCTTTGACGAGGAACTGCCAGAAAGTGCGGCGAGCGTCAGCCTGGGGTGATGTCAAATTAGCGTTGGGAGCTGCTTATGTTGATTAGAGCTATAGCTATGGCTGCGTTGGCGGTTGTGATGACTGCCGAAATTGCGCAAGCAAAATGTGACGCAGCCTGCCGACAATACCAAGCTTATCTTGGCGGGGTCTGGCAAAACCGACAGCCAGTGGAAATAGGTGAAGACACTTATTATGCTGCTATCGTACCCGGCAGGAAATCCGCGCTCGTTTATTGGACCGGTGGGATCAAGACAACAAGCCAAGCCAAAATCGAGGATGCAGCAAACCAGGTTTCAGGATGCAAAGCAAACGCAACATCTGCTCTTTCCAAATATGCCAATGACCCCAACACCCCCATCAAAACCAGAAAATTTCGCAAGAAGAGCTTCATCCAAATTTCCCTGAAATGCTGATCTGACAAAGAGCCGCTGAACGCCATTCCCGACCGGGATCGTAAAAGGAACCTGACATGCATATCGGACTGATCGGCGGTATCGGCGTGGCAGCGACAGTTGTCTATTACCAGAAACTAAGTGCTGCCGTTGCCGCAAAAGGTAAACGACTGGATCTGACGATCGTGAATGCTGATGTGCAGGAATTGATCCGCACCAATCTGGCGGATGACCGTGACACCCAAAGCAAATCATACGCGCGACTGATCGACCGGCTTAAGGCCGCAGGTGCTGATTGCGTGGCGATCACTTCGTTGGGCGGGCATTTTTGTTACGATGAAACCGTTAAGCTGTCTTCGCTGCCGTTGATTTCGGTCGTCAAGCCACTGGACGGTTACTTTGTCGCGAAGGGAATTCGAAAAGTCGGGCTGCTGGGCACACGTGTTGTCA
>PIVL01001114.1 GCA_003354145.1 Paracoccaceae bacterium | reverse complement strand
AGACTTTCCCTCTCCGGTTTCGAAGCCACTACTAGCTGCAGTCTGACCAACGGACTGGCTTGTGGTCCGGCGCTCTCCCCGCTGTGGTCGCTCCAGAGCTGATCAGGGTTCTCCTCCCAGCGCGCGATCCTAACCTTCTGATCCTTACCCATCGATGCGTAGGTTCGGAACAGCACTGCCTCTTCAGATAGCCACTGGTCCCCTGAGCTAATCTTCTGCTTGGGCGACGGCTTGGGCAAGGCTGCTTTCTCTGAAGGTTGCTGGGACACGACTTCGGAGACAGAACTTGGCGGATCTGGCAAGGCTGTTTTCTCTGGCGGCTTGGGCAAGGCCCCGGAGACTGAGGCTGACAAAGCTGCTCCCTCTGACGGTTGCTGGGACACGACTCCGGAGACAGAATTCGGCGGATTTGGCTCTGGGGCTGGAAGATCCCTTGACTGCAGCCTCTGCTGCTCCCTCAGCTTCCTGATCGACTGCGACCCCGTCTTCAGCTGCGATTGCACCTGGGCAGCGAGCGCCTCAGACCGCCTCAACTGCGACTGCACCACGGA
>PIVL01001113.1 GCA_003354145.1 Paracoccaceae bacterium | reverse complement strand
GCCTGCACCAAGGTCTCAGAGCTGGCCACCACTCGTCGCATGAACTCACGAAGCCTGCGCTGCAGCTCATCAGGGCGCTGCTCCAAGAGCCAGAGTACAGAGCCGATCGCTTGGAGATGCTTGCAGACGAACCAGACGAGAATGTGGGGGTGCAGCGACCCACGGCCTTGAGCTTCGATCTCGCCTCTGAAAGCAAGCACAGGGCCAAGCATGCCAGCACCGGTCGATGCTGCAGCTGCTCCGTCTGTGCACCATTCTCTGGCACTCGTGCGGCTGCTCTGGCGCCTGCAAGCAAGCGTCTCCGGCCTGACGTTGAGGACCACTTGCAGGAAGAGCCGGATCAGCAGCTCGAACATCACGGTCTGAGAAACAGGGTCCTGGGCAACTCTGCGCATCATCTCACGGTACTTCGGCAGCACATCCATGTCGTCACCCTGCGAATCCAAACGGATCTCCTGGCCTTGGACGATCAGGAAGAGCGGCTGCTGGTTGTCAGCAGGGTTGGGCGTGGTGAAGGCCAGAGGAGGACCAAAGGTTTCCATGTACGCAAC
>PIVL01001112.1 GCA_003354145.1 Paracoccaceae bacterium | reverse complement strand
GCCAAACTGATTGAAGACGAACAGCGGGTGATAACACATGCAGCCGAAATGACCGTTCCAGGCCGTGTCTTCCTGCGCTCCGTGGGTCGGGCTGACCGAGCTATCCATATCCAGCGTGATCCACTTGGGCGGTTTGCGTTCGTGAACCCGGTCGATCCATTGTCCTGACTGGTCCGCCAGCGCGCTGCGATTGTCAGTCGTTGCCAGAACCTCTGCCTCAAATCGCCCCATCTGGCTCGCGGAAGCGGCCTTGGCATCCACAGCCCGTCCGCCGACCACCTGCCGCATCACCGGATCACGCGCCAGACTGTCCGCATCATTTACATCATCGTATCCGGCCAATCGACCGAAGACCGACTGGCGCAAAAGACCAATCAGAGAATGCAGGCGATTGTGGCCAGTACGCGTGTCTCTCAGCAATCCGCCCGCAATATCGTGCAGACCGAGCACTTCATCCAGTTCTCGGAACAACAGCAATCCGCCGTCAGAACTGATCTTGGAACCATGAAATTCCAGCCGCACTCGACGGTCAAAACCGAGCCGAACATCACC
>PIVL01000492.1 GCA_003354145.1 Paracoccaceae bacterium | reverse complement strand
GCCATTTCAGCCCATCGTGCGCCCGCATCTGTGGCGCGCAGCAAATCGTTGCCTTCTGATACTCCTTGAACGACGCCCATATACTCGGAATGGTCCGCAACCACGAGAAAATCGAGCGGGCGGGATATTTTGACAGGCACGCCGTCGTGTCCCAAAAGCTCGTTCCCTTTGGCAAAGAGGTAGGCCTCTTCTGGTCCCATTGTCGTGTTGCCATCTCCGTAAGCATCAAATGAAATCGTTGTGTGCAGATGGGTGTCCCCGAAAAAGACATCTTTGGCAAAGTCCTGCCCGACATAGGGGGAATAGACAGTGTTTTCCTGAGATGTGGCTATCGAAGCAACTGTAATTGAAAGATAAAAGCAAACTCCTGCGAGTTTCATCAGATATTCCTCCAGCTATAGGCATATGAGCCATGTTACCGGAAACTCAATTTGAATCAAATAAAGCGCTGAATCGACATACCTGTTTCGAACCCATCGGTCAGGGGATTCTCAGGTTGTGGTCGCGTCATTGAATGTTTCCAGAGCGTTTGCGTCGCAGGGCGCTCAACCCGTTTTATGCATCTGACGCGCAGCTTCTTTGCGGGCAAAGGGCTTCATTGCGTCGCCGTGTTCATCCAGAAACGCCACAACGCGCGGTGCGTCATGTTTGCTGAGTTCGCGCAGCCACCAGGCAATAGCTTTTTGGATAAACCAGTCACGGTCGGGCACATAGGTTGCCGCCCAACCCAAAATCCGGTCGCGCCGTTCCAGATCAATGGGTTTGGGATGGTTCTGTTTGGTCCAGGGCAGGGTGATGACCAGTGCCGCACGCCGCGTCCACATGTGATCTGACCGGGTCCAGTTCTCTACATCGTCCAGGCGTGTGGGATCAGCGATCAGCCGCTTTTGCCCGGCCATGCAGGCGTGATCGGCTATGGCCCAGCTGTCGAATTCAGGCACCCAGCTTTGGATCAGCGACCAAACGCCATCATCAGGGCGAATGCGCGCCTGTGTCAGCAGCTTGGCGGCCGCCAGCCGTGCCTCATAGATATCAGTATCCCACAACGCTTTGGCCAGCTCCACCCGCTGTTCCACATCCAATTCGCGACGCCAATCGCGGGTCAGATCGTTGATGATCGGGTTCGCCACACCAATGCAGGGGCGTTTCATCTTGTGATAGGCAGCCATGCCGACGGCGCGCTCAGGGTCAGCGTGGGCTTTGATCTGGTCGAGATAATGGTCAAGCATAAGAACCTCAGGTACCAAACACGCCGGTGGGTTTTCCGTCGAGCGTGACCGCATTGTTCTTAACCCAGGAATCACGAAATCCCTGATCAGTCTTCCCGTCGATATATTTCTGCATCGTGTCACGGTCCCGATTGAAATCCATGAATGGCACTCCCCAGCCGCAGGATGTCTGCACCATATCAACCTGCACATCAAAAATCTGCCGCGCACCACGATGGGGCGGGAAATGGGAGGCATGTGCGTCCCACTCATCATCTCCGGGATTGATCGCCTTCGCTGTACCATAGACGCGCATGATCAGCGGGCGTGTGGTGAATGAACACCACATGAGAGTAACCCGTGGGTTTTCCAGAATGTGGCCAGCTGTTTCATTACCGCTGCCGGTAAGGTTCATCCAAATGATCCTGTTAGGATCTGCAATATGCAATGTATCCATGCCCTTGGGGGACACATTCACGAGTCCATCCGCAGCGGCAGAGCCAGTAAAGAACAAATGCTGCTCACCGATAAATTTCTGATGGTCAGCTTCGAGCGTATCAAATTGTTTGGCCATAAATTACTCCACAGTCACCGATTTTGCCAGATTGCGTGGCTGGTCCACATCTGTCCCTTTGGCCACTGCAGTATGATAGGCCAATAGTTGGGCAGGAACAGCGTAAAGTATCGGCGTCAGTACCGGGTGAATATAAGGCATCTTGATGGACGCCCAAACGCCGTCCTGTGCCTCGGCAATTCCCGCCTCATCCGATATCAGAATGACTTTGCCTTTACGTGCCATGACCTCTTGCATGTTCGATACCGTCTTGTCGAACAACGCATCTCGTGGTGCCATCACGACAACTGGCATGTGTTTGTCGATCAGCGCAATGGGGCCATGCTTTAGTTCGCCGGACGCATAAGCTTCGGCGTGTATATAGCTGAGCTCTTTCAGTTTTAATGCCGCTTCAAGAGCTAGGGGAAACATCCGACCACGCCCCAGAAACAGGGCATTTTGCGATTCACTTAAGGATTGAGCGCATTGTTGCATTGTACTGGTTTCATCCA